>NZ_JBQKFQ010000005.1:0-245837 GCF_052119225.1 Paraeggerthella sp. LCP19S3_G8 | reverse complement strand
CCCGCCCCCACCCCGCGCCCCCGGCCCCCCGCACACGCCGCACCCGCCCCGGGGCGGGCCCCCCGGCGGGTGCGACGCAGGCGCGGCGGGCGCGGGGGCCGGTGCGACGCAGGCGCAAGAACCGGCGCGACGCGGGCGCGCGGGACCAAGCCCGTCAGCAAGCGGACCGCGCACGTTGTGGCGGAGCGCGTCCCGCTTGAACGTTGCAAGTTTGTCAAAACGGAAGAGTTTTGCTGGTCCTCAACCCAGAATAGACCCAACCTGCAAGCCTGTGATCAGGCATGATAAAAAACGCTCATAACCACATTGCCTCGACAGGGCGAAAAATCGCCGCAAAACTCGCTGGTTTTGACAGAACCTCGGCCCCACCGTCGAAACGCGCGGCGGCGAAAGCACGAAAACGCGATATGGGCACTTTCGCGAAACGCAGCCGCCGCCGCGCGCACTGTGGGATAATAGGCAAGATTTCGACCCACAAGGAGATTCAAGAATGACCGTGCAGAACCCCCGCATCACGAACCCTGCCGACGTGCGGCATCGCTTGCAGCCCGTCGTCGTAGGCGGCGACATCCTGGCGTACAGCTACGTGCGAGAACTCCATCGCGCTTACCAAGTCGAACGCACCATCGTGCTGGCAACGCAGGACATCAAGATGCTGTCGAGCAGCCGCTTCACCGACTATCGCCTGGAGCCGCTCATTCACGATCCGGAAGGCCTGTACGATGCGCTCGAGCGCGTTGCCGCGCAGCAGCACGCCGAAGACCCCGACCGCGTGTTGCTGGTCCTAGGTTGCGACGACTGCCACGCGCGCATGCTGTCCGCCGGGAAGGCGCGCCTGGAGGCCGCAGGCTACACGGTCCCCTACATCGATTTCGATCTGCTTGACGAGATCACGCAGAAGCGGCGCTTCTACGAACTGTGCGAAGAGCTGGGCATCCCCTACCCGCGCACCTGGTACTTCGACTGCGGCGAAAACGGCCCCGACGAGCTGCCCGTGCACGACTTCCCTTACCCGCTTATCGCCAAACCCTCGAACTCGGCGCAGTTCCAAGACGCCACCATCGAGGGATGGCGCAAGATCTACGAGATCGAGACGCCGGAAGAGCTTGCCCAGGTGTGGCGCAGCATCCGCACGTCCGATTACAACAACGAACTGGTGTTGCAAGACTTCATCCCCGGCGGCGACGACGCCATCCGCACGCTCACCACGTTCTCGGACGCGTCGGGAGACATGCGCGTGGTGTCGGGCGGCGTCGTATGCCTTCAAGACCACGACCCCACCGCGCTCGGCAACCCGCTGTGCATCATGGGGGAACGCGAAGAAGCCATCATCGAGGCCGCGAAGAGCATGCTCGCTCGCATCGGGTACCGAGGATTCGCGAATTTCGACATCAAGTACGACGAACGCGACGGATCCTTCCGGTTCTTCGAGGTGAACACGCGCTGCGGGCGCAACACCTATTACATGAGCTTGGGCGGCGTGAACTTCGTCACGCTCATCGTGCGGGAATTCATCTTGGGAGAGCGCATCGACTACCGCGAAGCGTACGACCCGTTCGTGTACAGTTGCGTGCCCCGCTACGTGCTCGACCGCAGCATGGAGAACCGCGCGCGCCTGCAACAAGCCCTTGACGTGCTGCGTCGCACAGCCGAGCCCTACCCGCTGCATTACGGGTCGGACTCGTTCATGCACAACATGTGGGCACGCATCATGCACCTGAACCAAATCCCGAAGTTCAAGCGCTTCTACTGGGATACCGACGGCAAGCAGCTGAAGTAACATGGACGCCCATGCCACTTCGAGCACGGGAAGCAGCAACGTGCACCACGGCTTTCGCAGCCTGATCACGGTCTCCGCAGGCTACGGCATTGTGTGCGGGCTCACGTTCCCGCTCATGATATCGAGCACGTTTCTGCAGGAAATGAGTCTTTCGCACGGAGCCGGGAACTCGTTCGGCGCGCTCTTCTTCATCGCGTACACGGCCACTATGCTGATCACGGCGGCCCTTCACGTATTTCGCCGCAAGGCGGAGCATCGCCTGCGCATGGCCACGGCATTCGGTGCAGCGTTCCTTGGCAACGCGCTCATGCTTGCTCGACTTCTTGGGGCAATCGAGGGCGGATGGCTCTACGCCATCGTGGTGTCGGGCAGTATCGGATACGGTCTTGCAACTGCGGAATTGGGATGGATAGGGCGAATATCCGCGCTTTCGGGAGAAGGCGGCCCTTCCCTGGCGCGCGCGATCCCCCTAGCTTACCTGATAGGCGGAATCGCGGCGACCATCATCTTCTGGGCAAGCGGAATCATGGAGCTTGCATTCGCGCTTACCATAATCATCGTGTCGGCGGTGCCTTTGATCGCTCGGCAGGAGCTTGAAGCGGCGGGAAGGCGCATCAGCATCTCGGAAGCAGGCGTCATCGATTTCGTGAAAGCCGTTTCGTATCTGGCAGTGTTCTCGTTCGCGTTCGGAGCCGTCAGCCAAGTTGCTGCCACTGCCGAAACCGACATCATTCCCATCCAGGCGCAAGCCATGCTGGGAATCGTCGTGGCCTCGATGATCATGCTGGGCGCTTGGTTTTTGCGCAAACGCGCCGTTCAGGTGTCGGACCTGTACGGCATGCTGTTCCCCATCGTGGCCATCGCCCTTGTCGCGCTGCCCTTCGTCACCTCGCCTGCGGCGCACATCGCCGCGACCGTGCTGGTATTCGTCGCCTTCTATCTTTCCTGCATGAACGTGCGCATCATCGTATGCCAGCTCAGCGAACGCGACAACGTGTCGCTTTGGGTGTACCTGGGAACCGCACTGGGCATCGGCGGCTTGCTCATTCTTGCCGGCGTGGCCCTAGGGGCGCGGGTCTTGGCCCAGGGCAGCCCCGCAACCGGGCTGGCCCTCATATCGCTCACCTCCCTGTTCGTGCTGGCCATGAACCCCGTTTTGTCCACGCGGCTCGAACGCAGAATCCAAAAGCAGGCGGACAACTCCGAACATGCAAGCCAAGCAAACTCGCCCGCGCCCGAAAACCGCGAGGACCCCGCCGCGCTTCTTCGGGCCTTCGCAGACAAGCACGCCATGACCGCACGCGAGAGCGAAGTCCTCGCCTTGCTCTGCCAGGGACGAACACGCACCTACATCGCAGCCGAGCTTGGCTTGTCGCCCAACACCATCAAGGGCTACATCCACAACGTCTATCAAAAAACAGGATCGATCGACAAGCAAGACCTTATCGATCGCGTTGAGCTTTATCGCGACCGCACGGCGCTATAGGCGTCTTGCCGCATCGATTTTCGCAGGTCAAAGCATTCAAAAAGCAGTCGCCAGCCCCACCCTCCATTATGGAGGGTGGGCGGCTTTGCTTGACGATTTCACCTTCCCCACCCCTTTTGGTGCTGGTTCGAGATTCCTCCGTTCGTATGATGGGCCCAGAGCGAACAGGGAGGTTCGCGAAACCGCAAGGATTGGGAGGACATCATGCACAACAAGGGTATCGAAGCTGCCGAGGCTGCATCGCAAGGATTCACGCGTCGGTCGTTTCTGCTCGGCTTGGGCGCAACGGCTGCCGTAGTTGCCGGCAGCGGACTTGCCGGCTGCGCACCGCAGGCAAGCACCGGCTCCGCCGCGCAGGAATCCGACGGCGCTTCGAACGGAAGCGGCAACACGGCCAAAGCGGATACCGTTCAGGCAGTTGCAGAGACGCCGGCCAAGTCCCAGGAATCGAAGGACACCGACATCGTAGTCATCGGCAGCGGCATCGCCGGCATGAGCGCCGCCACCGAAGCAGCTCTCGCAGGCGCGCGCGTCATCGTGCTCGAAAAGCACTCCGTTTCGGGCGGCGACTCGTCCATCTGCACCGGCAACTTCTACTGCTGCGGCTCCAAGAAGCAAGACGACATGGGCCTTACCAACTACGGCACCCCTGAAGAAATCGCCCAGTTCCTGTTCGATCAGTCCGACGGAGACGCGAACATGGACATCTGCCGCATGGTGGCGGAAAACGGCGGCGCGGCCATGGACTGGCTGGTCGGCTTCGGCTGCGACTTTAAGAAGAAGCCCGGCGACGGCGTGTCCGACCGCTCCATGGTATCCACCAACGGAGGCAAGGGCATTATCGATACGCTCATCGCCAAAGCCGAGGAAAACGGCGCTGAAGTCATGATGGAAACGCGCGCTATCAAGATCCTCACCGAAAACGGCAAGGTAACCGGCGTGGTCGCGCGCCAGGGCGACACCGAGTACACGATTTCCGCCAAAGCGGTCATGCTGGCTTCCGGCGGGTTCGACGGTCAGGACTGGTCGAAAGAGCTGTACGCACCCGGCACGGTGGGCTGGCACACCTTCTCGAGCCCCAGCAACACGGGCGACGGCATCGAGCTGGGCAAAGACGCCGGAGCCCTCACGCTGCTCAAGGGCGGCCTTTCGCAGATCCACCTGGTGGGCAAAGAGCCCCTGCCGCTCAACGACGAGCTGTCGCAGCTGCGCATGATCAACACGGGCGTGTTCGTAACCGACCTTGGCTACCGTTGCGCGAACGAATCCATGACCAGCCAATTCGACTACTTCACGCCGTTCATTCAGAGCGGCCGTAAAGAGTTCTTCATCATCTGCGACTCGCAGCAGACCGACAAGCGCATGGAGCTGCTGAAGAAGGGCGTCGAAAAGGGCGTCGTCAACACCGCCGACACCATCGAAGAGCTTGCCGAGCAAGCAGGTCTGCCCGGCTATCCCCTGACGAAGACGATCGAGCAGTACAACAAGCTCTGCGAAGCTGGCGAGGACCCGGCCTTCCATAAGAAGCCCGAAGATCTTCAGCCCGTCGTGCAGGCGCCGCTCTACGCTGTCCAGATCACGCCGAACACCAACGACTCGTTCGGCCAGCTTGCCATCAGCACCAAAGCGGAAGTGCTCGACAAGGATCGCAAGCCCATCCCCGGCCTGTACGGTGGCGGCACCATCGCCAACGCCGAGCTGTTCTACATGCGCTATGCCGTAAGCGGCGCCTCCATGTGCATGGGCACCGTGACGGGTCGCATAGCCGCTCAGGAAGCCATGAAGTACTACGGCGCCTAAGCCAACCGTCCCTCCCCCCTCCGAACGGAAGGCCCTCGTCATGAGGGCCTTCCGTTTTGCATAGAGTCTTTAGGCGATCACACCGGGCGCTCGTGCCCCTCTTCCGTGGTCAGGATAAGCGGACCGTCTTCGGTGATTGCCACGGTCTTTTCAAAGTGAGCCGAAGGCAGGCCGTCGCGCGTGCACACCAGCCATCCATCGGGCATCACGCGCGTCTTGTACGTTCCCACGTTCACCATAGGCTCGATAGCCAGCACCATGCCAACCTCAAGCTTGACGCCCGTATGCTTCCGGCCGAAGTTCGGCACGTTGGGATCCTCGTGCATGTCGCGTCCGATGCCGTGCCCCACGTACTCGCGCACCACGCCGAAGCCCGCCGCTTCGGCGATGGACTGCACCGCATGCCCGATGTCGCCCAGGCGATTGCCGGGCCGCGCAGCGTCAAGGCCCGCCCACATGCACCGCTCGGTCACCTCGAGCAGGCGCTGCTTTTCGGCCGAAATCTTCCCTACGGGGTAGGTCCAGGCGTTGTCCCCCACCCAGCCGTCAACCGTCGCACCCGTATCGACGGACAGGATGTCGCCGTCTTCGAGCACCACGTTCGCGGAAGGGATGCCGTGCACGATCTGGTCGTTCACCGATGCGCAAATCGAGCCGGGGAATCCGCCGTAGCCCTTGAACGCAGGTATGCCGCCTTCTGCACGGATGATGGTTTCCGCCAGCTCGTCCAGCTCAAGCGTGGACACGCCCGCTCGAACATGGGATCCCACCTCGCGCAGCACCAAAGCCGAAATACGACCGGCTTCCTTCATGGCCTCGATCTCGGCCTTCGACTTCTTTATGATCATACTTTCAACGCACCTTGCCTCTAACGTGCCTGTCCTCTTGTCGCCGACCAGTATAGCACCCCTTCCGAACCCTACGGCCCCGGCTCCCTCGCAGCTTGCCGCCGCAAGTCGATCGCACCGCAGCTCGCACGACGGTCGTGCACAAGGTCGGGCTATACGGCTTCAAGCGGCGGAAGCTTCCAGTCGAAAGAAAGCACGCGCTCGTCCGGGAGGTAGATGCGCATCGTCAACGAGAATACGCCTTCGCACAAGGGCAGCCAGAAGCGCACGCGATCGTCTGCGGGCCTTTCAGCCTGAAGATACAGATCAAGCGATCCGTCCTCGTTGAAGGGCAGGTCGTCCACCTCGCCGATGTTGTAACGGTTTAGCTCGTTGGGTATCAACCGGCCCGCTTCGGTGTAGGCTGTAAGCGACCACCATCCCTCGCTTGCATGGGGCGGGGTTTCGCCCGCGGCCAAAATGCAGGCGGTACGACTTGTCGCCGCGCAAGGGGTTCCCTGCAGCATCCACGACCATCGACGGATACACCGCCATGGTCACGGGATTGGCGAATCCGCCGAACGCCACCACAGCGCGATACGCGTAATCGGTGCCGAACGTGCCCACGCGATCGTCCATGAACATCCAGCCGTTCGAAACGGTGGTGCTGGCATGAGCCGATGAGAAATCGCGATCCAGAAGCGTCGGCAGATACGCAGCCGCCTCGGCAACGCCTTCCCCCAAGGCAGCGATGTCGAACGTCAACCCTGCGCCGATGCCTACGGTTTCGAATTGCGCCAGCGTCGGGGCGTCCTCGGGGGCTCCCGGGTTGCCCGAAGCCAGCCCGTTGAAGCGCGTGAAGAAATCCTGGACGGAAAGCCGTTGTATGAACTCCAAGGGAACGTAGTCGTACGCAGGATAGTACGACCCCTTCGGACACGCGTACCCCGCGCCCTCGTCCAGCGCGTGGGCTGAAAGCGGGTACATTCTCATGCCCTGCTGGGCCTCTCGTACGCCCGGCAGGTCGTCAACGCCAAAGCACTTCGTGCGAAGCAGCAGCCAAACGAAATTCGTGGGCATGGAGACCTTGGTCACGCCCTGCGGAAGCTCGCCCGACCAGAACGGTCCAACAAACGCGTAGGTTGCAGCATCGCTGCCCCCTACTCCGCCCGTACCAAGCACTACGGGCGTGTTGGAGTACCCATCGAACGTCTGAATCGAGCAGTAACGATCCGTGGCGGGCTTGTACAGCAAAATCGGCTCGGCCCCCAGGTCCAGATAAGCCTGCGAGTACACCGTATCCACGTTCGGACGCGTCAAGCTCACCATATCGGGCGTCGCCAGCGTTTGAGCATGGAACAGCTGGTTGACGGGAGCGTGCTCCGCGTCGGGGACCACCACGTTCGTCGTCCGGTCTTTGATGACGTCCATGAGCACGAGCGGATACGCGTACAGGTACGCCCTCTCCAGCAAAGCCACGGTTTCCTGCAGCGTTTCGGGTTGATTCGGGTAAACGGAAGCCTCCATGCAGATCTCCTAACCTCGAAGCGTTTTGGCGCCGAGCACGCAACGCACCGCACGTCGGGCGCTCCTTTGCCCCAGTGTAGCGGCTTCCTTTTGAAAATCATAGCGAATCGATCAACGAGAAGACGCTTCTCCGAAAGAGGAGCCGATCGTTGCGAAACGCGCATGCAGAGCAAAACGAGAAGACGGGGCCGACGATTCGCGTTCGTTCCGATGTCGAACACGAATCGTCGGCCCCGTCCCCGTTTTACCCAAGGTCGGTCTCGTCGCGCGGGGGCGGAGGCTTCAACCTGCCCGCTTCGCTCAACGCGCGACGCAAGATAAATTCCACCTGTGCGTTCACGCTGCGCAGGTCGTCGGCAGCCCAGCGCTCGATGGCCTCCCATAAAGCGGGGTCCACGCGCAAGGGGTATTGTTTGCGTTTCGCCATATCGTCACCGCATCGGCGCACCCGGGAGCAAGCCCAGGTGCGCCGATTCCTTTTACTGGTAGAGCGTGCCCGTGTTCAGCACGGGCTGCGCGTCAGAGTCTCCGCAAAGGACCACCATCAGGTTCGAAACCATAGCGGCCTTGCGCTCGTCGTCCAAGTCTACCACGTTCTTGTTGGATAGCTCGGAAAGCGCCATATCGACCATGCCCACGGCACCCTGCACGATCTTCTCACGCGCAGCGATCACCGCGTCAGCCTGCTGGCGACGCAGCATCGCCTGAGCGATCTCCGGCGCATACGCAAGGTGCGTAAGGCGCGCGTCGTCAATCACCACGCCGGCCTTTTCCAAGCGCACCGAAAGCTCTTCTTTAAGGGCGGCGGAAACCTCCTCGATGTTGCTGCGGAGCGTGATCCCATCCTCGGGCTCGCCGGGCATCTGATCGTAAGCGTACGCGGTAGCCACGTGCCGCAAAGCCGTTTCGCTTTGCGTGTGCACGTAGGAATTGTAGTCGTCCACGTCGAACAAAGCCTTCGCCGTGTTCTCAACGCGCCAAACAACGACGTCTGCGATCTCGATGGGGTTGCCGCATTTGTCGTTCACCTTCAAGTGGTCGCCGTTGTACGTGCGAGCGCGCAGCGAGATCTTCGTATTCATGGGCACGGCTTTGCCCGTAGCGGGATCAGCCGTGCTGCCAGCACTACGCGAGTAGAACGGGTTCGCCCAATGGAAGCCTTCGTCTCGCACCGTGCCCTTGTAGTCGCCGAACAGGATGAGAACGCGCGCCTGGTTCGGCTGAATGGTGAAGAAGCCCATGAGCAGAATCAACGGAACGATGCATACTCCCACGATGCCTGAAACAAGCAGCCCGACGCCAAGCGCCTGCGCTGTGGTGGTCACCGGAGCATCGTCGGGAGGAAGCATGGTAGCCCCCGTAGCGATTATCGCAGCAAACGCGACGACCAAAACCAGCGTCAACACCAACATCGGCCAGCCGCTTCGCACGTGAACGGTCTTTTCAACGGACATGACGGTTCCTTTCTCAGATTGTCGATACCAACATGATATCACATTGAGATCTTAAAAGAGGGTAAAAGAAAAGGGACCCGCAGGTCCCTTTTCTTCAACGTCTAACAGTGCAGCTTATTCGGCAGCAGCTTCCGTGTAGTTGCGGGTCACGCCCGAGTCAACGGAAACGCCCGGCGTCATGGTGGCGGAGACGGAGATCGACTTCACGTACTTGCCCTTGGCCGCAGCCGGCTTCATACGCAGGATCTCGTCGTACACGGCGCCGTAGTTCTCAGCAAGCTGCTCAGCCGTGAAGCTGGCCTTGCCGATGACAACGTGAGCGATACCGTAGCGGTCTGCACGATACTCCACGCGGCCGCCCTTGAGCTCGTTGATGGCCTTGACGACGTCGTTGGTCACCGTGCCCAGCTTGGGGTTCGGCATCAAGCCGCGGGGGCCCAGGATCTTGCCCAGACGACCAACTTTGCCCATCTGGTCGGGCGTCGCAACAGCGGCGTCGAAGTTGAACTCGCCAGCCTGGATCTGCTGAACCAGCTCATCGGTGCCCACGATGTCGGCGCCGGCTTCCTCGGCGGCGCGGGCAGCCTCGCCCTCAGCGAACACAGCAACGCGAACCGTCTTGCCCGAGCCGTTCGGCAGGCTCACGGTACCACGCAGCTGCTGATCAGCCTGACGGGTGTCGATGCCCAAACGGAAGTGAGCCTCAACGGTCTGGTCGAACTTAGCCGTCGAAACCTCCTTCACAAGGCTGAACGCTTCGAGCGGAGCGTAGGTGGACTCGCCGATCTTCTCGAGAGCCGCACGGTAGTTCTTGGACATTTTCATGATGTTTCCTTTCGTGGTGTGTAGCGGACGCGAAGCGCCCTTCCACTTTCCTGTATCGTCAAAGCAGCTGCGCACATCATGCGCAGCTGCGATCACGCATTGCAGAAGACGTCGTTAGTCGATCGTCTTGCCCTGGAGCATAGCGGCAACCTTCTTGGAAGGCACGTACTTCTTCTTCATCTCGCGACCTTCGATGCGCACGCCCATGCTGCGCGCCGTGCCGGCGATGATCTCCATGGCAGCCTCAACCGTGTTGGCGTTGAGGTCCGGGAGCTTGATCTCGGCGATCTCGCGGAGCTGGTCCTCGGTCAACGTGCCGACGGACTGCAGCTGCGGGATGCCGGAACCGCTGTTGATGCCCAGCTTCTCCTTGATGAGCACGGCCGCCGGAGGAGTCTTGCACACGAAGGTGAAGGACTTGTCCTCGTACACCGTGATCTCAACCGGGATGATGGTGCCGGACTGGTCCTGCGTCTGAGCGTTGAACGCCTGGCAGAACTGCATGATGTTGACGCCCTGAGCGCCGAGCGCCGGGCCAACCGGAGGAGCCGGGTTCGCGGCACCCGCGGGGATCTGAAGCTTGATAAAGCCGGTTTGCTTCTTTTCAGCCATGGTGAACTATCCTTTCAGCTGACTGTCACACATAAAGTTAAACGTTGTTTCTATCAACAAAGCGGCTGGTTTCGAGTGAGAAGCCCCGGTCCACGCGGGCACGCGAAGCCGCTTTTGTTCGCACCTTTAGATCTTCGCCACCTGATCGAACGAAAGTTCGACAGGAGTTTCGCGGCCGAAGATGGAGACCATAACCTTCACCTTGCCCGCATCAGGCGACACCTCGGAAACCACGCCATCGAACTCGGCGAGGGGACCCGACACAACCTTGACCGATTGGCCCACTTCCAGGCTCGAAGAAACCGCAGGCTTCTTCTTCGTGTCCGTGCGCTTCATGATCTTGTTGTACTCTTCGCGCGTAAGAGGAGCAGGGTTGCCGTCCGCGCCCACGAATCCGGTTACGCCCGGCGTGTTGCGAACTGCGGCCCAGCTACGATCGTCCAAGTCCATACGGACGAGAACGTATCCGGGGAACACCTTCTTCTCGCTCTCGACGCGACGACCGCCCTCTTTGATCTCGGTGACCGTCTCCGTCGGGATTTCGATAGCGAACACATTGTTCTCAAGACCCATCGTTTCGATGCGCGTCTCGAGGTTCTTCTTAACCTTGTTCTCGTATCCTGAATACGTATGCAGGACGTACCACTTCTTAGCCATCTGCTAAGCCCCCAAACCAGAAATCGCAACCAACAACGGCGTGATAACGACGTTGTCGAGCACGGCGACGTACACGCCGAAGAACAACAAGGCAACAACCACGACAACGCTCCAACGGAGCACGTCCTGCTTAGTCGGCCAGGTAACGCGCTTCAGCTCAGAGCGCACGTCCTTGAGAAAACCGAAGCGGCGCTTCTTCGCCGGCTTCTTCTCAGCCTTCTTCTCAAGTTCCTTGCGCTGCGCCTTGTCCTGCTTGCCGTCGTTCACGGACGTTTCGTTCTTCTGGGATTTCTTGAAGAACTTCCTCTTGGGCGCTTCAGTTTCAACAGCGTCCGCCTCAGCGACCTTGTTCGCCTCGGCTTCGGCAGCCTGAAGCTGCGCCTGCTCCTTGCGAGCAGCACGAGCAGCAGAAGCCTTCGCACGCTGTGTCTTTGATTTCTTCGCCATCTGATTCCTTAACCGGGGATCGTTATCCGTCTAAACGCCAAACAAGCAGCCTGATTCCAAGCTGCTCATCCAAGCAACCTGAATGCAAGCTGCTCATATCTCGAGCTGGCAGGCCAGGAGGGACTCGAACCCCCAACATGCGGTTTTGGAGACCGCCGCTCTACCAATTGGAGCTACTGGCCTATGCTCGTGCAAACCTCAGACGCGCTATCGGGTCTCTTTATGCACCGTGTGGCACTGGCACCACTTGCAGTACTTCTTCAACTCGATACGGTCGGGATTGTTCTGCTTGTTCTTCTTGGTCGTGTAATTGCGGCGCTTGCACTCCGTGCATGCCAAGGTGACCAACGTACGCATGAATTCTCCTTTTACCTAATCCGAACGGCGCTCGAATCGCATACACATGAATTCTCATGAACGGGGCCCGCTGATGCGGGCCCCGCATAAGGTTAACCGGTGAAACAGGGTGCTACTTGATGATCTTGGTCACGCGACCGGAGCCAACCGTGCGGCCACCCTCGCGGATAGCGAAGCGCAGGCCCTCTTCCATCGCGATCGGGTGAATGAGCTCGCCCTTGATCTCGATGTTGTCGCCCGGCATGACCATCTCGGTGCCCTCGGGAAGGTGGGCAACGCCCGTCACGTCCGTCGTGCGGAAGTAGAACTGCGGACGGTAGCCGTCGAAGAACGGCGTGTGGCGGCCGCCCTCTTCCTTCGTCAGGATGTAGACCTGGCCCTCGAACTCGGTGTGCGGGGTCACGCTACCGGGCTTGCAGAGAACCTGGCCGCGAACGATGTCCTCGCGCTTGACGCCGCGGAGCAGGCAGCCGATGTTGTCGCCAGCCTGAGCCTCGTCGAGCAGCTTGCGGAACATCTCGATACCGGTGCAAACCGTGTTAGCGGTTTCCTTGATACCGATGATCTCCAGCGGGTCGTTCACGTGCAGCACGCCACGCTCGACACGGCCGGTGGCAACGGTGCCACGACCGGTGATGGTCATGGTGTCCTCAACAGCCATCAGGAACGGCTTGTCGACCATGCGCTCCGGCGTCGGGATGTAGGAGTCAACGGCGTCCATGAGCTCCCAAACCTTGTCCTGCCACTCCTTCTCACCCTCAAGAGCCTTGAGAGCGGAGCCGCGGATGATCGGGGTGTCGTCGCCGGGGAACTCGTAGCTGTCGAGCAGCTCGCGAACTTCCATCTCGACGAGCTCGAGGAGCTCCTCGTCGTCGACCATGTCGCACTTGTTCAGGAAGACGACGATGTAGGGAACGCCGACCTGACGGGCGAGCAGGATGTGCTCGCGGGTCTGAGCCATGGGGCCGTCGGTAGCGGCGATAACCAGGATGGCGCCGTCCATCTGAGCAGCACCCGTGATCATGTTCTTGACGTAGTCAGCGTGACCGGGGCAGTCAACGTGAGCGTAGTGGCGAGCTTCCGTCTCGTACTCGATGTGAGCGATGGAGATCGTGATGCCGCGCTCGCGCTCTTCGGGGGCCTTGTCGATGTTCTCGAAAGCCGTGAAGTCGGCGTGAGCGGTGCCGTGAGAGCCGTCGTTCTCGGACAGCGTCTTGGAAATAGCAGCCGTCAGCGTCGTCTTGCCGTGGTCAACGTGACCGATGGTGCCGATGTTAACATGCGGCTTGGAACGCTCGAACTTCTCCTTAGCCATGTGTCATCCTCCTTATAGGGTTCGCTTTCGCGAAAACAAAACAAAAAATAACGACGCGTCCGACAAAGCGGACGCGGAATAATGCAAATGGTAGCGGTGACTGGATTTGAACCAGTGACGCCACGGGTATGAACCGTGTGCTCTGACCAACTGAGCTACACCGCCATTTAGCATGGAGCCTGCGATCGGACTTGAACCGACGACCTCTTCCTTACCAAGGAAGTGCTCTACCGACTGAGCTACACAGGCGAAAGATGGTGGGCGCGCTAGGATTCGAACCTAGGTAGGCATAGCCAACGGGTTTACAGCCCGTCCCCTTTAGCCACTCGGGCACACGCCCATAATTCGCTGCTCAATTCATGTGTATTTATCAAGCTGCCTGCCGCTCTTTCGTTTGTCCCGAACGAGCGAGCAGGAGAATAATACGCTAGGATTCAAACCGTGTCAACCATCTACACGCCTCCGGGTGTGTCTCCATCATTCCTCCTCACTTTGACCCTCTTGCATGGATATAGAGTCGGCGGGCTTTTTCTCCCCTATACCGCTATCACCTGGAGAAACGGCTTGCAACAGCGGCTGATACGCACTTATGAGGGCATCCAGGCTCATGCGAGCATTTGCTCCGCTTGTCGAAGGAAGCGGCACAAAATTTGCTTCCGGGATCATTTTCCTTGCATAGCGCTTGAAAAGTTCTTCGGCTTTTCTTCCCGTGGTGAACACCGTGGAAATCGAGGCGATTCGCACGATGCGCTCCAGATCGTTGGGGACGGGATTCGCAATGCTTGCATCCGAGGCGCCTTCGATCGTGCACGAGGCCAACACGTCCCAAAGCGCAATATGGTGCCGTAGCGCAAACTGCGCGCGGGCATCGGTGCCTTTTGGTTCTGTCTCGTCGAACAAAGCCGCCAAGACCTTCCAGAAGCGATTTTGGGGATGAGCGTAGTAAAAGCCCGCCCTGCGCGAAGCCGGCGAAGGCATGGTTCCCAAGACAAGTACGCGCGAAGACTCGTCGAACACCGGCTCGATCGGGTGAACGACGCTTTCGACTCGGCCCATGCGGCGGCGCTCCCCTACGCTCGGCTGGGCAACTCGACGGACGCCTGAGCCAGCACGTGGCCCTGAATGGCGCGGCGAAACTCGTTAAGGTAGTACCCCTCGGGAAGGTCGAGCTCGCAATCGAGCGCATAGACGGTCAGCGTGTAGACATGCGTCTTGTCTGGAGGGTACGGTCCGGAATAGCGTTGCGTCACCTGCGGGTTGGAGCTTCCGCCGGCAAGAGGCGACCAGTTGCTGTTGGATCCCTGAACGCAAGGCACGGCCCCCGACGCGCTTGCGTTTTCGGGAATACGGGTTGCGTCGGGCGCAATATTGCAGGCAAGCCAGTGAATCCAGCAGAATCCGCCCACGGGAATGGCGTCCCAATCGACGAACGCAAGCGCAAGCGACCGCGCGCCCTCCGGCACGTCCGTCACCTCGAAAGGAAACGAACGGACAGGATTTCCGTCCACCGTGCATTCCTCCGGGGCGTATTTCCCGAACCTGTCAGGCAAAAGCCCGTTCTCGAGTTCAACGGTTACGCGCATCCCTCTCCCCTTTCGACATCCGGCGCTTGCGCGCGATACGAAAAAAGGGCCGAAGCCCTCTTTTCGTATATGGTTTTCCAACTTAGAACTGAAGCGCCGCCGTGAATTGCGCCCACGACAAGGGGTCGGTGTCGCGCACGTAAGCGTTGAAGGTTGGTGCGTGCACGTAATGCGAGCCGCCGTAGCTGACCGCGATGCCAACGTGGCCGTAGCGCCACAGGACGTCGCCGGGGCGAGCCTGGGACACCGGAACGATATTGGAAGCAGCAGCGTACTGGGCCTCGCTCTGGTGCGGCACGTAGCGACCGACCTGACGGTACGCCCACGTAACCAAGCCGGAGCAGTCGAACGCGTCCGGACCCTCGGCGCCCCAAACGTACGGGCAGCCGATACGGCTCATGGCATAGCCCACCACGCCGCTGTAGTCGCCGACGCTTCCGCCGCCGCCACCGCCGCCGATGTTGCCGCCGCCACCGCCGCCGCCAGCGTTTCCACCGCCGCCGCCACCGCCGGGATACACGATGGAACCGCCGCCGCCAGAGCCGCCGTTGTTCTGCTTGCGAGCCTCTTCCTCGGCAGCAGCCTGAGCAGCTGCTGCTGCGGCGGCCGCTGCAGCAGCCTGCTCTTGCAGCAGAAGCTCCTGCGCCTCGGCGTCGAGCGTGCTGACCAGTTTGGCCGCGTTATCGACTTTGGCCTGAACCTCAGCCTGAATCTGCTTGGCCTCTTCAGCCTTCTGCGACGCGATCTTTTCCTGGCGAGCATACTCGTCTTTGGCAGTCTGAAGTTCTTCGCGCAGGGTCTTGGTCTCGTTGACCATGTTCGAGTCGTTCTCGTTCATCTGGTTCAGAAGATCCCAGTTCTGCGTGAACTCGTCGAACGACGTAGCGCCCAGGACGAAATCGAGGAAGCTCGAAGAGCCGGAGCGGTACATGCTGCGCGCACGCGTTCCCAGCTTGTCCTGGAGATCGGCGATCTTGCCGTTGGCGTCGTCGATCTTCACCTGCTCGGCCTCCATGGCCTGCTTGGCAGCGTCGCGCTTGTCCAGCGCGGAATAATAGTTGATCTCGGCTGCCTCGAGGTCAGCCTGCAATCCAACCAACTGATTGCGGACGGCGTCAGCTTCGGCTTGCTTCTCAGCAGCCGTCTCTGCGAACGCGGCCTTCGGAGCCATAAAAGAAAGGGCGCCGAGCGCAGCAGCGCCGCTGATAAATGCTCGCCTGTCAAGTCCGATTAGATGCTCGCTCATGCGAAAGCCTCCTAGATTGAGCACGTAGTACGTATGGGCAAAAGCTGAACGAATAATACCATGTTTGCGCCGTGGAACAAAAAGCGTTGTGGAGGCATTTCATAACCCCTGCTCAGGTAGGAAAGACTGGGCAACCGCTTGAAAAGCCGTCCGCCGTATCGGGCTCCCAATGACTTAATGAGCCTGGGAACTGGGCAAATGCATTACCACAACCACTTGTGCCCCTACTTCTATATATAGTAGAACGGGCCCGACGCTTGCGCATCAAGCCCGTTTCCATTCGGTTCGGCAGGTGCAAAACCGCTTTACTTCGAGACGTCGGCCTCCATGTAGTGATCGAACTCGTGCTGCACGGCCTCTGACGGTGCAGCGGTAAGCTTCGACACGATAACGATAGCCAGAAGCGACACGATGAACGCCGGCAAAAGCTCGTAGATGCCGAACACGCCGCCCAAGGGCTTGATGAGGTTATGCCAGATGAGCACCGTTGCCGTACCGGCGATCATGCCGGCAAGCGCACCCTGCATGTTCGTGCGACGCCAGTACAGGCTGCACAGCGTAAGCGGGCCGAACGACGCTCCCAGGCCAGCCCAAGCGTAGCTGACCACGCCGAAAATGGACGAGTTCTCGTCGTACGCCACGAATATGCCGAACAGGAAGACCGCAATGAGCGTAAGACGCGCGACGATCATGACCTGGCGGTCGGTGGCGTCCTTCTTGATGACGCCGCGGAAGATGTTCTCGGCCACCGACGAACCGGCGATCAGCAGGTACGAGGACGACGAGCTCATGGATGCGGCGAAGATGCCGGACACCACAACGCCGCACATGAAAGGCGGCAGGATCATCTGCGAAAGCACGATGAACACGTTCTCGGCCGCCGCTTGCGTTGCGAACTCGGTGGGGATGATGGAACGTCCCACCAGGCCGATGCAGATGCCGCACGCCAGCGACACGACGCACCACACCACGGCGATAACGCGCGATTTCTTGATTTCCTCGGCGTCACGGATGCCCATGAAGCGCACGAGCACCTGCGGCATACCGAAGTAGCCAAGGCCCCACGCCAGCATGGAAGCGATGGTGATGAGCGGATAGTCAGCCGGAACGTCGAACAGCGGCGCGCCGTTTTCCACGATCTGCTTGCCGGCCTCGTCCACGATGGGCACCGCGATTTCCGTGCCGCTCAAGAAGCCGGGGATGCTCTGCAGGAAGGCCACCGTGTTGTCGATGCCGCCCGCCCAGGCCACCGAACCGACAAACACCACGGCCAGTGCGAAGAACATGAGCACGCCCTGCACGAAGTCGGTAGCAACAACGGACAAGTAGCCGCCCACCAGGGTGTACAGAAACACGACGATAGCGCCGAGCACCATCATGGTGGAGTAATCCAGGCCGAACAGCGTGGCGAACAGCTTGCCGCACGTTACGAAGCAGCTGCCCACGTACACGCAGAAGAAGACCATGATGATGATCGCAGCCACCGTCGATACGATGTTCTTCGTATCATGGAAGCGCTTGCTGTAGAATTCCGGCAGCGTGATGGAGTCGCCCGCCACCACGGAATACTTCCGCAAACGCTTCGCCACGAATTTCCAGTTCAAGTAGGTGCCGATCGCCAAGCCGATAGCCGTCCACATGGCATCGGAAGCGCCGGTGAAGTACGCGACGCCCGGCAGGCCCATCAGCAGCCATCCGGACATGTCGGACGCCTCGGCGGACAGTGCCGTCAGCCACGGGCCGACGCCGCGCCCCCCTAGAAAATACTCCGCCGTCGACGAGTTTGATCGCTTCGCGTACACGAAGCCGATGGTCAGTACGACGATAAAGTAGATGAGCATCGCCAGTACGGTCCAGAAGTCGCTGGTGACCACGTTCGTCCCCTCCCCTCATAGTGATCCGATTCAAATCGGAAGATGTGCGAAACGATGGGATTATAAGGCATAACGGTCCGCGAAAGGTCGACTATTCGCCAAGCCGCGAACAGGCTCGGCCGATCGCGCGGGAATACGGCCCTTCCGCGAACCCCGTTCGCCGGGGCGCAGGGAGCGCTGCGCATGGACGCTTTGCGCAATCCGGCAAGCCCGCAAAGCCCCTGGCAGCTGCCCGATCGGGCCGATCGGGGCAATCGGGGCTTCGCCCATGGTTGGCCGGCAACGGATACTTTATACTGTGGCGGTACGAGCAAGACGATCAGGCGGAAGGACGCACGATGACAGCGTACGCAGAGCGAGCAACCGAGGAGCTATCCGAGCTCAAGGCGAGTTTGGAACGGGAGCATGCCGCATTCAAAGCACAGGGCCTCGCGCTCAACATGGCGCGCGGCAAGCCCTCGAAGGCGCAGCTTGACCTGAGCATGCCTCTGCTGGAAACGCTGACCACACTCGAAGCCTGCACGGCCTTAGACGGCACCGACGCGCGCAACTACGGCGTGCTCGACGGCCTGCCCGAAGCGAAGGCCCTGATGGCAACCATGCTGGACGATCAGCCCGAAAACGTGATCGTGTTCGGCAACGCCAGCCTGAACGTCATGTACGACACCGTGGCGCGCTGCTGGATGTTCGGCACCTTGGGATCGGCTCCCTGGTGCTCGCTCGATCGCGTTGCCTGGATCTGCCCGACGCCGGGCTACGACCGGCACTTCGGCGTGACCGAGGCGTTCGGCATCGAGATGATCCCCGTTCCCATGACCGAAGACGGTCCCGACATGGACGAAGTGGAGCGCATCGCTGCGTCGGATGCGGCGGTCAAGGGAATTTGGTGCGTGCCGAAGTACTCGAATCCCGGCGGCGTCACGTACTCAGACGAAGTGGTGCTCCGCTTGGCGTCCATGACCTGCGCCGCCGCCGACTTCCGCATATTCTGGGACAACGCTTACGGGATGCACCACCTGTTCGAAGCGGCGGACGAGCAGGACCGACTGCTTGACATCGCACGGGCATGCGCCGAAGCGGGAAATCCCGACCGCTGCTTCAAGTTCGCCTCCACTTCCAAGGTCACGTTCCCGGGAGCCGGGATTTCCGCCATGGCGGCCAGCCCGGCGAACATCGCCGAGGTCAAGCGCTGCATGGGCGCGCAGACCATCGGGCACGACAAGCTCAACCAATTGCGCCACGTACGCTTCCTGCGCGATGCCGAAGGGCTGGCAGAACACATGCGCAAGCACGCCGCCATCCTGCGCCCGAAGTTCCAGCTGGTAGTTCGCAAACTGGAAGAAGGACTAGCCGACATGGGCGAATGCGCATGGAGCAACCCGCGCGGCGGGTACTTCGTGTCGTTCGATGCGCCGGAAGGAACGGCTGCACGTGCCGTGGAGCTGGCCAAGGAAGCCGGGGTTACCATGACCGGCGCAGGAGCCACGTACCCCTACGGCCGGGATCCGCGCGACTCGAACATTCGCATCGCGCCCAGTCTGCCTCCGCTTGAAGAGCTTGACCAGGCCATGGACGTGTTCGTTTGCTGCGTCAAGCTTGCCTACGTGGAAAAGCTGCTGCGCTAACGCAACGCAAGCAGAGAAGCGGAGCGGGGCGAAGGGAACGCCGTTAACCCTTCGCCCCGCTCCGCTTTTTATCGGATAGCCGCCAGATCTTCAGCCAGGCTCATGTGGAATTCGACGATCGAACTCCACGTCCTACCGTCGCCCGTAATGATAGGCGTATCGCGTTTGCGCTGATCGATGACGTCGTTGTGGTTAAGCCCAGGCTCCCCTTCCGGCACGCGCAGCTCCTGCCAAGGATCGCGCTTCGTGGACGAAGCGGGAACCAGCCCGTCGTTTTCGCCGTCGTAGCGTTTCACCATCCAGTGCATCCACGCGCCCTTAGGCGAGCGATGGCGCGGCTGCTCGACGGCTCCGAACGTGCGGTACTCGATGTCGGGCAAGTCGGGATACGCTTCGTTGAAGCGAGCGGCGCCCTCCGTCGACAGATCATGCAGCACGCCGATGCAGTCGGCGTACATGTCGCCGTTTTTCGTGGCCTTCCAGTTGATGGGAGACGCAATCCTCTCCAGGCACGACGAGCTCATCCCAAGAAAATGATCGGCGGTTCTCAATCCCCCGTGCGGCGTTGCGAACGTGGTAATGGAAGCGATGCGGCCTCGCATGCTCGGTCGATGGGCCAGGCAACGCGCGTCGAGGCCGCCTTTGGAATGGGCGATGATATGAACCTTGGGGGCTTCGGTTAGTTTGAGCGCCATATCCAGCGTACGCTCAAGCTGGTAGACGTTCGATTGAACCGACCCGAGGGAATCCTGGTTTCCGAACATCGCGATGCCGCCCCGCCGACGAATCTCCTGGGGAATGCGGCCCCACAGGTTCGACTCGATCGCGCTGCGATCATGGGCAAGAATTCCGTGTAGGTACACGAACGGATACGAAGTTGAAAGATCGGTCAAAACGGCTCCGAATCAACGATGATGCGCAACGGTGCTCCCAGCTGCTTTCTGCTATGTACAGGAAACGATTACAGCACGAATCAACGAGCGCGACAAGAAGCCGCTTCGGAATTGCCCAGATCGAACACGCAAACAGCGCAGACGGCAGGGGGCGAACAGTACGTGCCCGCAAGTCGCAAAAGCCTCCCCGGCAACCGAGGTCGTCGGGGAGGCTGCATTCGCAGGCGCCCGGGGAGGGAGGGGACGCTGCGAGGCCTATAGACGCAGGTTACGCGCCCAAGGTATCAAGAGGCTCGTCCAACTTGCCCAGTGCCGAGCGCACGGCAAGCACGCCGAACGTCCAAGCGCGGCCATGCGATCCGCCCGTAATGAACAGCGGGTAGTCGTCGCCATAGTACGAACCGGAAACGTTGCCGGAAGCGTACAGACCGCCCAGAGGCTCGCCATCGGGCTTCACCACTTCAAGCTTTTCATTGATCTTCAAACCGCTCACGGTGCTGAGAACGGCGGGCATGCGCTTGACCGCGTAGAACGGAGGCTGCTTGATTGCATTCCAGGACATAAATTGGCCGTTTACGCCGAAGTCTTCGTCAACGCCCTTTTCTGCAAGTTCGTTGTACCGGGCAACGGTCTTGAGGAATGCAGCCTTCTCGATCCCGCAAGCGTCCGCAAGCTCTTCAAGCGTGTCGGCCTTCACAATGGCGCCGCGCTCGATGGCGTCCTGCCAGTCGGCTTCCGGGTTCGTAGTGGCACGGCTGTGGCTGTTGGGATGCTTGTAATCGCCCTTCGCCGCATGCACGGCCCAATTGGCGTCAGTGATCTGGAAAGCGGTCTGCTCCGGCTGGAGACGGACGGACGTCACCACGCTCTGGTAGCCCAGGTCCTCGTTCGCAAAGCGCTCGCCCTTGAGGTTCACGCGCAACCACGGAATACCGGAGTACGGAGCGCCGCCTTCGGGCATCCACGTGGGATCGAAGTGCATCATGATGCAGTGCGGGCCCTCATCCATGGCCGCACCGGCCCAAAGGCCCATCTTGTGACCGTCGCCCGTGTTGCACGGTGCGCCGTGCATGGTCTGCACGCCTTGCAGCATAGGGGCGAAGCACTCGAGCATTTCGGGGTCGTCGGACAGATCGCCCGTGGCCATGAGAACGCCCTTGGAGGCGTTGATTTTCACGTACGACTTGTCTTTGCGCTGGCCCACGACTCCCGTCACGCGACCGCTCTCGTCCTGGACAAGACGAACCGCAGGAGTTTCGTACATGATGTTCGCCCCTGCAGCCACAGCTTTTTCAACCATGGTATTCAGGAGCAGACGGAACTGCTCGTAGCGCGTTGCCATGTCGTTGTTGATAAACCAGCCATACGTATGACCGCTCTCCAACATGACGGGCGTATGCTCAGGCGTTTGGCGAATGATATAGTCCATAACCTCGCCGCTGCGGCGCAGGAACAGATTGACCGCACGCGGATTGTCGCGGCCATTGGACAAGTTGGCAAAATCGGCGTAAATCTGAGGCAAATCGTACGTCTGGCCTGCTTCCAAGAACTTCTTGGAATTGTAGGCGGCCACGCACCACCCGTTCGTCTGAACCTTTTCCATCTTCTGAAGCACGGTCACTTTAGCCCCGCTCTGCGCGGCAGCAAGCGCAGCCGTCGTGCCCGAAGAACCCAATCCTATGATGCAGATTTCGGTATCGATGGTCTCTGCGATGTCTCCGTCCGCAATGGGCTCAGGTTTCGTTTCCCAGCTCCAGCGCGTCTGCACCGCCTCTTCCTTCTTCTGCTCCCCGGTGTCCTTCGGGGAGCACCCCGCCATACCTGCAACAGCCGCACCCGCAGCCGTTACCGCCGCTGCGGTCAGAAAACCCCTACGAGACAACTCCTTCATGAAACCGCCTCCCTTTCTCGTTCTTTGCTTTCGCACGGTCTCGCATCTGCTTGATGCTGGGCAAGACTTTACGTCGGAAGCGACGGAGGATCGTCACCCATCAGCTGCTTTAACCAGGGGAATTAACGCCTCCCCTTCTCCCCCTTCTTGCTGAAAACAGGGGGATTTCCAGCTCATGCGCGTATTGGAGGCTCTGCAGGCTCATGCAAGTCGGTATAATTGTCCGCACGTCTGGGGAGGCGTATAAAGGAGGGGCGCATGGAGGGCGAACAAAGAAAACTGTTGGGAATGCCGTTCTGTTTTGCGGGAATGGGAATTTTTCGCGCATGGACCGAAACCGTGTACGCCAACACTTCGATAGTGTTCCCCATTCAGGCAAACGCCTTCGCCGACTTCACCGCTTTCAACATGATTACCGCCATCACGCTCGTCGTCGTTGCGCTTGGCGCAAGCAGGATTGCACCTCTGTACGGCAAGTCATGGCCGGCTCCCGTTGCTGCCATCTGCCTCATCGCGTCAACATGCTGTAATTTTTATTCCATACTCGACCCCGGAACCAGTCAATACCTAGGAATCCCCGCCGTCATTGCGGGAGGAGTAGGCATAGCGTTTCTTATTTTGCTGTGGTCGGAGCTTTTCGGATGCCTGAACCCCTTGCGCGTAGCCCTCTACTACTCCGGAGGAATCGTTGTCGGATCGCTCATCCTTTGGCTTTTCAAGGGTTTGGCGCTGCCTTGGCTGTTCGTCTGCACCTGCCTTGTCCCAATGGTATCGCTCGCATGTCTCAAGCAGGCGTACTCCTACCTTCCTGACACCGAGCGGCCCCATGCCACCTGGGGATCGTTTTCGCTTCCCTGGAAGCCAATCGCCGTCGTTGCGCTTTATTCGTTCTCATACGGACTGTGCGAGCACGTATTCGAAGGGCCGCTCGGCATCCATTCAGGATTGGGCTGCGTGTTTGCAGGCGTGCTCGTATACGCCTGCATCAGCTTGCGCCGCACGGCTTTCCAATTCTCCGCGCTTTGCAAGATAGCCTTGTTGCTTATTGTATTCTCGCTTGTTCCTTTCGGAGATTTCCTCCCGCGAGGAAGTTTCATTTCAAGCTTTTGCGCTCTTGGCAGCTACACGCTTTGCTTGATTGTAATCATGATCATTCTCAGCAACCTCGTCTACCGCTACGGCGTCAACGCACTATGGCTATTCGGGATCGAGCGAGCAGTGCGCCTTGTTTCCGTGCAAGCGGGAATCGGAACAAGAGATCTCACGAGCCTTGTTGCATCGCCTTTCGCAGTGGATGTTGCATTGGGCGTCGTGGTCACCTTGTCGGTAGTTTTCGCAACAAAGCTACTGCTTTCGGAAAAACAGCTCTCTTCGCCTTGGGGTGCCGTGCTCAAAGAAACCCTCGAAGACGACCAAAACATGCCAACCGAAAGAAATCGCCTGGGAATAAAGTGCCAAGAACTCGCGGAACGAGCGGCGCTCACGCAACGCGAAGAGGAGATTCTTCTGCTGCTTGCGCAAAGGAAGAAGCCTGCCGACATCGAACGCGAACTGTTCGTAGCGAACAGCACCGTAAAGACCCATGTGAAGCACATCTACCAGAAACTCGACGTGCATTCTCGCAAAGAGCTGTTCAACCTGCTGGGCATCGAAAACGCAGGGTAACGGGCTAGCGGGCAAACGACGCACGCCGCATCAAGCGACGGCTCCGAGATGCGCAGAGGGATCCGCGCGCGGAAGCGTTCGGAAGGCGCGCCTTCGCATTTGCCCGCGGGATAGTGGCGCTTCACAGTGAAAAGCCTTCGCCCCGCACCTCCCGCACCTGAAGTGCTTGGCCAAGAAGCTGCTCCTTTTGCGCCGAACCGCGCTCTTGGCAGATCGACGCCAACATACACGTGATCCCTGACTGCCCGATTTTTACTCCAATGTTGCGTACGGACTCGCGTCCTCAAAAGCCGCATCTCCGTGAACTGGGCTAATATAATGCAGCCCTTAGAGGGACGACGACAAGGAGGGCCTACGGCCCAAAAAACGCAACATTGCGCGTAAAATCGAGCAGAAGCACCGGCCGCTACGTCAAACGGCTGTCGGCGTCCTACAAGCCGCTCGTAAAAAAGCCCTCGGCGCAATGCCGAGGGCTTTCAACTTTCAGGAACTCACCACCACGCTTGCGTCCGCGCGTTCGCTTACGCCTCCGCGTACACGTCCTTGAGCTTGAGCAGGTGCTCGTAGCGCTCCAGAGCAGCCTTCTCGTTGCGCTCGAACAGCTCGGTCGCGCGCTCGGGGAACTCGCGCGTCAGGCGGCTGTAGCGTGCCTCGTTCATAAGGAACTCCTGGTAGCCGCCCGCGGGCTCCTTGGAATCCAGCACGAACTTCTTGCCCGCAGGAGCAGCCGGGTTGAAGCGGAACAGGTTCCAGTACCCGCAGTCGACCGCCTTCGCCATTTCGTCCTGGCAGTTGGCCATGCCGCCCTTGATGGAGTGCATCTCGCACGGCGAGTAGCCGATGATGAGCGACGGTCCCGGATACGCCTCGGCCTCGGCGATGGCCTTGATGGTCTGGGCCGGCTTCGCGCCCATGGCCACCTGCGCCACGTACACGTAGCCGTATGCCATAGCGATCTCGGTCAGGCTCTTCTTCTTGACGTCCTTGCCGGCGGCCGCGAACTGCGCAACCTGGCCGATGTTGGTAGCCTTGGAAGCCTGGCCGCCCGTGTTGGAGTACACCTCGGTATCAAACACGAACACGTTCACGTCCTCGCCGGAAGCCAGCACATGATCAAGGCCGCCGTAACCGATGTCGTACGCCCAGCCGTCGCCGCCGAAGATCCACACGGACTTCTTGGTCAGGTATTCGCTGTTCTCCAGGATGTCGGCGGCAATGTTGTTACCCTCGGCGATTTCCTGGAGCTTGGCCACATACGCAGCAGCCGCCTCCTTGCTTGCCTCGGCCTCGTTGCGCGCCTCAACCCAAGCTTGCGCCGCATCCTTCACGGCCTGATCAGCATCGGAGGCAAGCAGCTTCTCCGTGTCGGCCAGCAGCTTGTCGCGCACGGCCTCGTGACCCAACAGCATGCCCAAGCCATGCTCGGCGTTGTCCTCGAACAGCGAGTTCGACCATGCAGGACCATGACCGTCCTTGTTCATGGTGTACGGCGAGGTAGCTGCAGGACCGCCCCAGATAGACGAGCAGCCCGTCGCGTTCGCCACGTACATGCGATCGCCGAACAGCTGCGTGACCAGCTTCGCGTACGCCGTCTCGGCGCAGCCCGCGCAAGCGCCCGAGAACTCGAGCAGCGGCTGCTTGAACTGGCTGCCCTTGACCGTCGCATCGCCCAAAGCGGGCTTGTCGGACACCTGGTCGACGCAGTAGTTGAACACGTCTTGCTGAGCCAGCTCGGCTTCCTGGTCCACCATCTTGAGCGAATCGCTCGGGCACACGTTCACGCACACGCTGCAGCCCATGCAGTCGAGCGGCGAAATGGCTAGCGTGTACTGCATGCCTGCGGCGGCCTTGCCCTTCGCCGGCACCAGCGTGATGGCGGACGGAGCAGCGGCGGCTTCCTCTTCGGTCAACGCGAACGGACGAATGGTGGCGTGCGGGCACACGAAGGCGCACTGGTTGCACTGGATGCAGCTTGCCGCGTCCCACGTGGGAACGCTCACGGCAACGCCGCGCTTCTCGTACGCAGCCGCACCCTGCTCGAACTGGCCGTCAGCATGTTCCACGAACGCGGACACGGGCAAACGGTCGCCGTCCATGCGGCCAACCGGCTCCATGATGTCGCGAACCATCTTGACCAGCCCAGGGCGGCCCTCAAGCTCGGCACCCTGGCCCTCGTCCTTCGCGTCAGCCCAGCTGGCCGGCACGTCCACGCGCACGAACGCCGTCGCGCCAGCATCGATAGCGCGATGGTTCATATCCACGACTTCCTGGCCCTTCTTCAGGTACGACTTCGTAGCCGCGTCCTTCATGTACTGAAGAGCCTCGTCCTGCGGGATGACGTTTGCCAGCGTGAAGAACGCCGACTGCAGGATGGTGTTCGTGCGCTTGCCCATGCCGATCTCGCGAGCAAGGTCGATGGCGTTGATGGTGTACAGCTTGATGTTGTTGTTGGCGATATAGCGCTTGGCCTCGGCGCTCAAGTGGTGCTCGAGCTCTTCCGGCGTCCACTGGCAGTTGATCATGAACGCACCACCGGGCTTCACGTCGTTGACCATGCGGAAGCCCTTGGTGACGTAAGACGGGTTGTGGCACGCCACGAAGTCCGCCTTGTTCACGTAGTACGTGCTCTTGATGGGAGAATCGCCGAAGCGCAGGTGGCTGATGGTCACGCCGCCCGTCTTCTTCGAGTCGTACTGGAAGTACGCCTGCACGTACTTGTCGGTGTGGTCGCCGATGATCTTGATGGAGTTCTTGTTCGCGCCCACCGTGCCGTCGCCGCCCAGACCCCAGAACTTGCACTCGATGGTGCCGGCCGCAGCGGTGTTGGGGCTGTTCGGATCCTCGGGCAAAGACAGGTTCGTCACGTCGTCGACGATGCCGACCGTGAACTCGCGCGCCGGCGCATCCTTCTCGAGCTCCGTGTAGATGGCGAACACCGAAGACGGCGGGGTATCCTTCGATGCCAGGCCATAGCGGCCGCCAACCACCGTAAGATCGGTGCGGCCCTCGTGCGCAAGCGCGTTCACCACGTCCATATACAACGGCTCGCCCAGGGAGCCCGGCTCCTTGGTACGGTCCATGACCGCGATCTTCTGCACGGTGGACGGCAGCGCCGCCATGAACTTCTCGGACACGAAGGGACGGTACAGGCGAACCTTCACCAGACCCACCTTCTGGCCGTTGGCGTTCAGGTAGTCGACAACCTCTTCCACCACGTCGCAGAACGAGCCCATGGCCACGATCACGCGGTCGGCGTCGGGAGCGCCGTAGTAGTTGAACAGCTGGTAATCGGTGCCCAGCTTGGCGTTGACCTGGTTCATGTAGTCCTCGACCACGGCAGGCAGCGCGTCGTACACGCCGTTGCACGCCTCGCGGTGCTGGAAGAAGATGTCGCCGTTCTCATGGCTGCCGCGCATGGCGGGACGCTCAGGGTTGAGCGCATGCTCGCGGAACGCGCGCACGGCGTCCATATCGCACATCTCGGCCAGATCGTCGAAATCCCACACGGCGATCTTCTGCACCTCGTGCGACGTGCGGAAACCGTCGAAGAAGTTGATGAAGGGGATGCGACCCTTGATGGCGGCCAGATGGGCGACGGCGGACAGGTCCATGACTTCCTGGACGTTGCTTTCGGCCAGCATGGCAAAACCGGTCTGGCGGCATGCCATGACGTCGGAGTGGTCGCCGAAGATGCTGAGCGCCTGGGTGGCCACGGTGCGCGCGCTTACGTGGAACACGGTCGGCAGCATCTCAGCGGCAATCTTATACATATTGGGGATCATGAGGAGCAGACCCTGAGAAGCCGTGTACGTGGTGGTCAGAGCACCCGCAGCAAGCGAGCCGTGAACCGCGCCTGCAGCGCCGCCCTCGGACTGCATCTCGCACACCTTGACAGTGGTGCCGAAGATGTTCTTCTTTCCTGCAGCGGACCACTGGTCCACCAGGTCGGCCATAGGGCTCGACGGGGTAATAGGATAGATGCCTGCGACCTCGGTAAACGCATAGGAGACGTACGCCGCGGCATTGTTGCCATCCATTGATTTGAATTCTCTCGTCATATTCCTCTCCTTTGAAGGGGATGTGGCCCGACCGGAAATTCGCACGGAGAACGCAAGCCCCCGTGTGACGCAATCGCACGCGCGGGCCCCGACCCTCTTCTCTCGCACAGAACTCTTCGCCTGATCCGACTATACAGCCCTCATAATACCAGTACGAATTCGCCTCGCAGCGCGGCGGACGCACCGGACGGCATGTCGCGGGCGCACTCGTCGGCAAACGGCCTGACTCGCGCGCAAGCAGCACCTGCAAAAAGAGAGCCCGCCTCCCTGAGGAGACGGGCTCGAACCAGCTTCATCGCGCATGCGTTCCGCAAGCAGCGCTTGCCAAGAACCGAGACGCTACTTGCCCAAATCGGGGTGCAGCAGCGAGGGCGCAGCCCCCAAGAGCAAGCGCGTGTAGTCGTCTTTCGGATGTTCGAACACCTCTTTGGCGGTGCCGTTTTCCACAGCCTCGCCCGCGTTCATCACGATGATGCGGTCGGAAATGTAGCGCACCGTCTGGATATCGTGGCTGATGAACACCATGGACAGGCCGAGCTCCTTCTTCAGGTCCATGAGCAGGTTCAGAATCTGTGCGCGCACGGACACGTCAAGGGCGCTCGTGGGCTCGTCGGCAATGATGGCGTCGGGCTTGAGCGACAGGGCGCGCGCAATAGCCACGCGCTGGCGCTGGCCGCCGGACAGCTGGCCCGGCAGCGCGTCGAGCACCGACCCCGGCAGGCCGACCATCTCGATCAGCTCGTTCACGCGAGCCTCGCGAGACGTCTTGTCGCCCACCTTGTGCACCACCAGCGGGTCAAGCAGCTGGTCGTGCACGCTCATGCGCGCGTTGAGCGCCGTGGCGGGGTCCTGGAAGACCACCGAGATCACGCGGCCGATCAAGCGGCGCTGGGCGGCGGAGCGCTTTGTAACGTCCTCGCCCTTGAAGAACACGCGGCCCTCCGTGGGCTGCTGCAAGCCGCACATCACGTTGGCCGTGGTGGACTTGCCGCAGCCGGACTCGCCCACGATGCCCAAGGTCTGACCCGGCATCAGCTTGAGGGTCAGGCCGCGGACGGCCTGCACCTTGTTCGGGTGCAGGATGGAGCCGGTGCGCGTCTTGAACGTCACGCGGATGTCGTCGAGGAAGATGATGGGCGTCTGCCCGTCGGCGGCGGAAGCGTTCGCCACGTTCGTTTCGAGTTCGCTCATAGCAGCACACCTCCGGGAACGTACGGTTTGATGCCAAGGCGCTTGAGTTCGCTGTCAGGCAGCTCGGCGTAGTAATGATCGGTGCTTTCGACGCGCTTGAGCACGGGACGCAGCTGCGACACCTTGTCGGGATGGCTCGAACGCGGCGTGAAGCGGTCGCCCTGAGGGAAGTCCTTCGGGCTGGGAACGCTGCCGGGAACCTGGTGCAGGCGGTCGCCGCCGGCTTCGATGGAAAGCACCGAGCCCAGCAGTCCGCGCGTGTACTCGTGCACGGGGTGGCACAGGATGTCCGACACCGGACCCTGCTCGACCACCTGACCGGCGTACATAACCGTGATGGAGTTCGCCACTTCGGCGACAAGCGCCAGGTCGTGGCTGACGAACACCATGGCGAAGCCCAGTTCCTTCTGCAGCTTGTTCAAAAGGTCGATGACCTGCTTCTGCACGGTCACATCAAGAGCCGTAGTGGGCTCGTCGGCGATGATGACCTTCGGGTCGCGCGTGAGCGCCATGGCGATGAGCACGCGTTGACGCTGGCCGCCCGACAGCTCGTGCGGATAGGAGTCGAGCGTGCGCTTCGGGTCAAGGCCCACCAGCTCCAGCAGCTCCTCGGCGCTACGGGTGCCGCCGCGCTTGGTCAGCTGCTTCATCTGAGCCCTGATCAGCATGGACGGGTTGAGCGAAGACAGCGCGTCCTGGTAGATCATGGCGATTTCGCGGCCGCGCAGAGCGTTCATCTGCTTCTGGTCCATGGCCAGCAGGTTCTGACCGTCGTACAGGATCTCGCCCGTGACGGTTGCCTTCGGATCGAGCAGGCCCATGATGGTCAGCGACGTAATGGACTTGCCGCAGCCGGACTCGCCCACCAAGCCCATGGTCTGGCGCGGGCGCACCACGAAACTCACGTGGTCCACCACGTTCACGTCGCCGTGACGCGGGAACTTGATGCACAGGTCCTTGACTTCCAAAATAGGCGGCACATCGGTGCGAGCCTCAAAGCGATCGGTGCGCGTCTTCTCGATGGTCTGCAGCTGCATCAGGCGCTTCTCCAGCATGTCGGCCTGAGCGGCGTACGCCAGCGTGGGGTCGGCAACCATCTTGTCGGCTTCGCGCTCGGCCAGCACGGCGGAGTCGTCAGCCTTGACCGGAGCCTTGGGAGCGGCGGCCATGGCGTCGGTGATGCCCTCGGACAGGATGTTCAGGCACAGAACCGTGATCATGATGGCAAGACCCGGGAACAGCGCCTGCCACCAACGACCGGACAGCACGCCGTTGCGGGCGTCAGCCAAAATGTTGCCCCAGGTGGGAGTAGGCTCGGGGATGCCGGCCGAGATAAAGGACAGCGACGCCTCGAACACGATCGCGTCGGCCACCAGCACGATGGTGAACACCATGACCGGGGCGATGCAGTTGCGCACAACGTGCTTGACCAGGATCCACGGGGCACGAGCGCCGCTTACGACGACGGCGCGGACGTAATCTTGGTTGTACTCCGAAACCACGTTCGCGCGCACGATGCGGGCGATCTGGGGAATGTACAGAAAGCCGATGGCGAAGATCAGCGTTGCCAGCGAGTTGCCGAACGCGATGACGAACGTGGCGGCCAAGGCGATGCCCGGAAACGACATGATGACGTCGAGCACGCGCATGATGACTTCGCTGACCCACTTGCGGGACACGGCGGCGATAGCGCCGATGATCGAGCCGCACACAAGCGCAAAGCCCGTAGCGCCGATGCCGATGATGAGCGAGTAACGCGCACCGTACATCATGCGCGACAAAACGTCGCGGCCCTTGTCGTCGGTACCGAACAGGAACTGCGCATCAGGAGCCTGGCGCGCCGTGAAGATAGCCAGCGGATCATGCGGGGCAACGATATTCGCAAACGCGGCGATCATAACGACCAGCACCAGCACCACAAGCGAGATGCGCGAGCCGATGCCCATGGCCTTCCAGCGACGGAAGCGAACCTTGCCCGGGTTGGCCTCCATTTTCTTCGTAAGGTTTCCTCGTAACTGAACCATGCTACACCGTCCTGATTCGCGGATCGATCAGGATATAAAGCATATCCACGATGATGTTGATAACGATGAAGGTGATGGCCACCACCAGCACGACGCCCTGAACCAGCAAAACGTAGCTGTTCTGGATGCCCGAAAGAATGGCCATGCCCATGCCGGGGAGATTGAAGATAACCTCGATGACCACGGCGCCGCCGATCAGGTAGCCGATGCGCAGGCCCAGAACCGTAACCGGCGTGATGAGCGCGTTGCGCAAGACGTTGCGCGCTACGACGACGCTCTTCGGAATGCCAGCGCCCAGCGCCGTGCGCACGTAGTCCTTGTCCAGCTCCTCGACCATCGACGTGCGGATAACGCGCGTCAGCTGGCCGGTAACGGGGACCGCCAACGCGATGGCCGGCATGGCCATGCGAGCGAGCCACCCTGCCGGATCCTGCGATATCGTAGGCAGCGGACCCGACGCCGGCAGCAGGTGCAGCATCGAAGAGAACAGCAGGATCATGAGCACTGCAAGCCAGAACGAAGGCGTTGCGATGCAGGCGATCGAGAAGACGCGGATGATCTGGTCGGGCCATCGATCGCGGTACAGCGCTGAAACAACGCCCAATATCACCGCGAAAAAGACCGCTATGATCAGACCGAGGAACGTCAGCTGCAACGTGACCGGCAGCGCTTCGGCGATACGGTCGGATACGGCTGCCTTGTTAGCACCGTACGTTCCCATGTCCCCCTGGAACAGGCCGGCCATATAGTTTCCATACTGTACGAGCACCGGATCGTTCAACCCGTGCTCCTCGCGGTACTGCTCGGCTTGCGCCTCGGTGGCGTTCTCGCCCAAGACCGAATAAGCTTGGTCAATAGGAGACAGCGCCATAATGAAGAACACGAGAATGGTCACGCCGAAGATCATGATCGGCAGCGCTATCAGGCGCCTTCCGATCAGTCGTAGCAGGTTGCTCACCGCGTCCTCCTTTCGTTTTACGGCTCTTACGCTTTGACAATTACTGGCTTTGTGCGCGGGCCGTTTTCAGCCGAATGCGGCCCGCGCACAAACATCCATTAGGCATTCTATATGAATCTTGGGTATAGCTGCACAAGAAATATGTGGTCAGATTGTCGGAAAACGGAGTGTTTTTTGTAATCTTTGGACGCGCTTAGGCGCCATCGGACTTGAGCGGCTTGCCCAGCTCTTCCGCCAGCACGGGCAGCAGCGCGGCAAACGTGGCGTCGATTTCCTTTTTCTTGAGCTGGCATTCCCAGATGACGTGCACGGTCCAGCCCATCTGCTCAAGCGCCGCGCGGCTTCGCTCGTCCCGCTCCACGTTGCGCTGGAACTTCACCACCCAGTACTCCACGTTGCTTTTGGGCATGGACGGCTTGCATCGCGGGCAGCGATGCCAAAAACACCCGTTAACAAATATAGCTATGCGCTTGCCCGGCCACGCGATGTCCGGATGCCCGGGAACCTTCCATTGCAGACGGTAGCCCGTCAACCCCGCAGCGCGCAAGCGCTGGCGAACGAGCAGCTCCGGCTTCGTGTTGCTTCGCCGGTTTCCCAACATGGACTTGCGCACGTTCTCGTTCGTAGCCGGAGGGGCTTTCAGGCGCGCGGGAGCGGGAAGCGCAGGGCGCGAAAGCATGCGCACCGCCATCGCAAAGCCTTCTGCGGGCATCTCGTCGTTTGTTGCATACGCGTTACTTTTATGGAGAGTGGAGTTCATGGAGCGCATGATACCACTCATATTCCCTGATCGTTCACTAGCAATAACAAACCTGTCCGCAACTTCAAAAGCACAAGTCCTTTATTTTCTGTAGGTTTTCCCCGATAATGGGCACTGCTGTTGTGCGCGTGCCCAATCACGCGCGTGCAATCGAGGCGCGGATGCCTCGAAACCGAAATGGAGGGAAACCAATGGAACAGCATAAGAATGCATCTTTGTCCCGCCGCACGTTCCTGGCGGGCAGCGCTGTCGCAGCAGCGGCAGCAGGCCTCAGCCTGTACGGCTGCGGCGGCGGCAACGCCGAAACGCCGGCCGAAGGCACTGGCACCGACGCCGGCGCTGCGGTCAAGGGCGGTCAGCTGACGGGTGCTTGCGCCTACAGCTCCACCAACGTCAACCCGATTGGCAACAGCTCCGCTCTCATGCTGGGCGCCACGTGGCACGTGTTCGAGGGCCTGTACGACCTCGACCTGCACACGTACAAGACCTACAACGCGCTGGCCGCCGCCAAGCCGACGAAGGTCTCCGACACCGAGTACGAGGTCGCCCTGCGTGACGGCGCCAAGTTCTCCGACGGCACCGACGTGACCGCCGCCGACGTGGTGAACGCGTTCGAGAAGAACATGGCCGACGCCACCTACGGCGCCTTCCTGTCGTTCATCTCCGCCGTTGCCGCGAAGGACGACAAGACCATCGCCTTCACGCTGAAGTACCCCTTCGAGAGCCTGCTCGAAGGCCGTCTGAGCGTGGTCAAGGTCTTCCCCGCCGCCCTGTCCGAGGACGACCTGAAGACCAAGCCGATCGGCTCCGGCCCGTGGGCGTACGCCAGCATCAACGGCGACGACGGTGGTGCGATCGAGTTCGTTCCCAACGAGCACTACAACGGCTCGCTGCCGGCCACGGCCGACTCCATGCACTGGGACGTCCTGCTTGACGATACCTCCCGCACCACCGCGCTGCAGGAGGCCACGGTTCAGGTTATGGAGAACGTTCCCGACGCCAACGCCGACCAGCTGGTGGGCGCTGGCGCGACGGTCGAGTACATCCAGGGCTTCAACCAGCCGTTCTTCATGTTCAACACGCTGAAGGAGCCGTTCAACGATCCTCGCGTGCGCCAGGCGTTCTTCTACGCTATCGACACGAACAAGCTCATCGCCAACGCGATGGACGGCCACGCATCCGCTGTCACCGGCTTTTTGCCCAAGGAGCATCCGAACTATCATCAGGCTTCCACGGTGTACACCTATGACCCGGAGAAGGCCAAGAGCCTGCTCGCCGAGGCTGGCGTGACCGACCTCAAGTTCGAGCTCATGACCAACAACAACTGGGTGAAGAACCTGGCTGCTCAGGTCAAGAACGACCTGGACGCCATCGGCCTGAACTGCACCATCAACGAGACGAAGATCGACTGGGCGTCCCTTGCCGAGTCCGACAGCATCCTCCCCTACGACGTCATGCTGACCCCGGGCGACCCGACCTGCTTCGGCAACGACCCCGACCTGCTGATGTCCTGGTGGTACGGCGACAACGTGTGGACCCAGGGCCGCACCTGCTGGAAGAAGGCTGGCGACGGCAAGTTCGAGGAGCTGCAGACCATGATGCAGCAGGCTCGCGAGGCCACCGGCAAGGACCAGCAGGAAATCTGGAACAAGTGCTTCGATCTGCTGTCCGAGCAGGTTCCGCTGTACCCGCTGTTCCATCGCGCACTGGCGACCGGCTACCAGTCCGCCACGATCACCGGCTTCCAGCCGATCGCGACGACCGGCCTGGTCTTCCTGGGCGCAAGCGCCAAGGCGTAAGCAAGCGCTTCGCACCATACCAAGCACCGCACAGGCCCGCTTCCACAAGGAGGCGGGCCTTCTTGTTGCAACAAGGCGATTTTCCTGTGGCAACCAACCCTTGTTCGTTGACGTGCCTACAAGAGCGGTCTATTCTTTTACCGTTTGCATACAGACACGGAAAAGAGGCTTTAAACCCATGACTGATTCACCGTTTCGCGGCGTAATCCCCCCGGTCGTCATCCCGCTGACCGAGAAGCGACAGCTCGACCTGGAAGCGCTTGAGCGCTCCATCAACCGCATGATCGAGGCAGGCGTCGACGGCCTGTTCTTCTTGGGATCCTCGGGCGAGGTCGCCTTCCTGACCGACGCGCAGCGCTACCACGTGCTGCAGGAAGCCGTGGCCATGGTGCACGGCCGCGTGCCGGTGCTGGCGGGCATCATCGACATGGAAACCCTGCGCGTGGTCGACCAGGCCAAGCGCGCCGCCGGCTACGGCGTCGATGCGCTGGTTGCCACCGCTCCCTTCTACGCGCTGGGCGGCCCGAAGGAAGTCGAGCGTCACTTCCGCGCCATCCGCGAGCAGACCGATCTGCCGCTGTTCGCCTACGACCTGCCCGTATGCGTGCACACCAAGCTCGATCCCACGATGCTTGTGCGCTTGGGCACCGACGGCGTGCTGCAGGGCGTCAAGGACTCCTCCGGCGACGACGTGTCGTTCCGCTGGCTGTGCCTCGAGAACGAGGACGCCGGCCATCCGCTGCAGCTGCTGACCGGCCACGAGGTCTGCGTCGACGGCGCGTACCTGGCCGGCGCCGACGGATCGGTGCCGGGCCTGGCGAACCTCGACCCGGTAAGCTACGTCGAGCAGTGGCGCGCCGCTCAGGCTGGCGACTGGAACCGCGTGAAGGAGCTGCAGGATCACCTGGCTCGCCTCATGTTCCTGACCCGTCAGGTGAAGGCCACCGTGGGCTTCGGTGCCGGCGTGGGCGCGTTCAAGACGGCTTTGTGGCAGATGGAAGTATTCAACACGAACCAGATGCGCGAGCCCGTCCAGCCCCTGGAAGGCGAAGACGTGGAGACCATCGTCAACGTGCTCAAGCGCGCCGGCCTTATGGACGGCGACGCGCCCGTGCGCAAATAGGCTGCTGCATGAACGTCGAGTATCCGTGCACCGTAGCCGTCGTCGACGTCGGCGGCACGAAAATGGCAGGGGCGCTTGCACATTACAGCTCCCCTGCCGCCGAACCCGTCATCGAAAGACGCCGCAGCGTGCCAACGAACGCGGCCCGCGGAGGCGTCGCGGTGCTCGACACGCTCTGCGACCTGGTCGGCGATGTGCTGGCCAGCGCCGCAGGGCCCGTTGCGGGCATTGGCGTGGGCACGGCCGGATGCGTGGATGCGCACACCGGATCCATCGCTTACGCCAACGAGCTTATGCCCGGCTGGACCGGACAGCCCGTCGCCGACCGCCTTGCGCACGCTCACGGTCTTCCCACGGCGGTCCTCAACGATGTGAAAGCGCACGCCTTGGGCGAAGCGCGTTGGGGGGCGGCCCGGGGAGCCCAAACCTGCTTGGTGGTTGCCGCAGGAACCGGCTTGGGCGGCGGCATCGTCGCTCATGGGCGCGTGCTGCTGGGCGCCCACGGATTCGCCGGCGAACTGGGACGCACCCCCTGCCCCGACGCTTCGGGCGAGCCACGTACCTGCGGAAACGCCAGCGATTTGGAATCGATTGCCGCTGGCAGCGGCATCGAGCGCCGCTATGCAGCTGCGGGAGGAGACCCCGTGACCGGCGGCGAGATCGCGCAGCGCGCCTTGCAGGGAGAAGAGCTTGCCCGCCGCATCATCGAAGAAGCGGGTTCGGCCTTGGGAGAAGCTATCGCCACCTGGACGGACCTGCTCGACCCCGAGCTGGTGGTGCTTTCGGGGTCGGTCTGCAACGCCGGGCCCGCGTGGCGCGCCGCCGTGCAAGCGGCGTTCGAGCGACAGGCCCCCGCCGTGATGCATGCCTTGCCCATCGTTGACGCAACGCTCAAAGACAACGCGCCCCTTATCGGGGCGGCCGAGTACCTGCTGGACACCTTGAAAGGACGTTTGTGATCAATCCGCTTATCGAATCGCTTCGCGGCAAGCTCATCGTAAGCTGCCAGGCATATATGGGCGAGCCTATGCGCCACCCCGAAACCATGGCCCAGATCGCCCGCGCCGCCGAACTGGGCGGTGCGGCCGCTATCCGCTGCCAGGGCCTGTCCGACATCGCGGCTATCAAGGGACGAGTCGAGATCCCCGTGATCGGCCTGTGGAAAGAGGGGCACGAAGGCGTCTACATCACGCCCACGTTGCGCCATGCGCGCGCCTGCATAAGCGCCGGATCCGACGTGGTTGCCCTTGACGCAACCGATCGACCGCGCCCCGACGGCCGCACGTTCAAGGAAACCGTCGAAGCCCTGCGCGGGGAAACGCTGGTCATGGCCGATTGCTCCTGCATGGCAGACGTCCATCGCGCGCTCGAAGCGGGCTGTGACATCGTATCCACCACGCTTGCCGGATACGTGCCGGGAGGCCTCGCGAAAACCGACGGCCCCGATCTGGACTTCCTGAAGGAAGCCGTTGCCGCGGCAGGCGACGTGCCGGTGTTCTGCGAAGGCCGCATCCACACCACCGACGACGCGAAGGCAGCCATGGACGCCGGAGCGTTCGCCATCGTCGTCGGGACCGCCATCACGCACCCGACAAGCATCACCACCTGGTTCGCGAACGCAATCGCGTAAACCGCTTAACGAAATGGGGAGCACGGCAACGGCCCTGCTCCCCATTTCGTTTCACTCCCCCTTCACCGCTTTCTTCCCGTTTCGTTTCACCCTCGCCTTCGCAAGGCTCCGGAAGACATGGTCCATACGTAAGGGGATTCGAAGTACGCCTGATCAGCCGGATCATGCGTCACCCAAAGCACGGTCTTTGCTTCGAGCAAGGGTTCGAGAACTTCCATAACGCGGCGCTTCGTTTCGCCGTCAAGGCCCTTAAGGGGCTCGTCGAACACGATAACGCTGCTTGGCGCCATGACGGCTCGCAGCAAAGCGACCCGTCTTTTCATGCCGCCCGAAAGCGCATGCACCGGACGTCCAGCCAATCCGGCCAAGCCCACCTTGTCCAGCAAACGTTCCATATCGAAACGCAGCACCTCCCGCGCCTGCGGATCAAGCCGTCCGTGCGGCAAGCGTATGTTCGCGGAAATGCTGAGGTTTTCACAGAGCCTGTCCTCTTGGAACACGGCAACGCATCGAGCATCGTCCGCCTTCTCGACAAGCCCTTGATCGGGTTGCTCAAGCCCAAGCACCAACCTGAGAAAGGTGGTTTTCCCGCACCCCGACGGCCCTAGAATACAGTGAACCGCACCGTCTTGAAGATCCGCCGAAAATCCTTGCATGACAACGGTGTTCCCATAGGACTTCGTCACGTCGACAAACCTCATCGCATCTCCTCCACCTTCGCCACGGCCTGTGCAAGCAGCTTCGCGAACGACCGCTCGAACACCAGGCTGATGAGGACGATGACAACCGTCCATGCGAACAGATCAGGGGTGTTCAGGTAGACTTTCGCATCGTAGAGACGCTCGCCGATGGAGAAACTGGGAAGCCCGATGACCTCTGCGGCAATACCCGCCTTCCAACACATGCCAAGAGCAAGCGAGCTTGCTGCCTGAAAGTACGGCAGCACTTGAGAGCAGTACAGGTAGCGCAACCGTGCAAGAGGGCTTAGGTCAAACACCTGGGCCATTTCCAAAAGCTGCGGATCAACCTGCCGGATACCCTCCAGAACATTAGCGTACACCAGGGGAAACACCATCAGAAACGAGATAACGATCGACAGGTTGGCAGATGACACCCAAATGAGCACCAGGATGACGAACGAAGCCACAGGCACGGCCTTGACGGCCTGCACAAGCGGCGCCAGCAAGCGACGCACCCACTGAAAGCGGGAGGACAGCGCCGCCAGCAAGGTGCCCAGCACCATAGCCAGCAAAAACCCTACGGCAATACGAGAAAGGGATACGGCTATCGAGCCCCAGAAATCCACGGTCTGCACCAGCTCCGCCAAACGCATGGCAACAGCCACAGGAGACACTAACAGCACCTCCTGGGCTATCGCCATGCTGGCAACTTGCCACACGATCAGCCAAAACGCCACCGGGAATACGATACCGAGCGCTTTGCCCGTCACGTAAGCCCCTTACGCCCCGTAGTAGAAGTCGTCAGCGGGAAGCGAGCCGCCAACCGACTGGGGGTTTTGCTGGGACAGCACGTTCAGGTAGCCGGACAGCTTGTCCTTCATGTCGGAGCCGCTCAAAAACACGATGTTGCACCCCGGCAAAGCCTTCTTCGCAACGCCCTCGGGGACGATGTCGTACGATCCCACCAAAGCGGCGGCCTGGTCGACGTTGGCGTTGACGAAATCAACCGACTCGCGGTAATGCTCCATGAACGCCTGCACCGCCTGGGGGTTCTCCTCGATGAACGACGCACGCGCAACCGCTACGCCGGTTACCAGCGCGCTCGGGGCGCTTGCATCTTTTTGCAGCGCGTCCCATTCCTTGGTCAGGTCAAGCGCAACGCGAATGTCGGCGTTCTTCGCCTGGGCCGCCGCCACAAAGGGCTGGGGAAGCATGGCGATAGCATCGGGGTTCTGAGCCATAGCTGCGATGCATTCGGCATGCTCGCTCTTCCATTCGATGGTCACATCTTGACCAGGCACAAGCCCATTGCTTTCCAGGATATAGGAAAGAGCGTACTCCGGCGTTGCGCCCTTGCCCGCGGCGTAAATGGTCTTGCCCTTCAGATCGGCTGCGGTCTGCACGGAGTTTCCGGTTTCGCAGATGTACAGGATGCCCAGCGTATTGATGGCCAGAACTCGCACCTCGCCGTTGGTGTTGTTGTACAGAACCGATGCCAGGTTCGCGGGCACGGCTGCGATGTCGACCTCGCCCTTGGCTATCTTGGGAACTACCTCGTCAACCGACGCAGCGATATCGAACGAATAGTTGTTGTCGGTCGCCTCGCTTTTGTCAACCTGGTCCATGAACTTCACCAAGCCCATAGCCGTGGGGCCCTTCAGCGCAACCGCGCGCACGTCAACCGGAGCAGCTGCTTCCGCAGAAGCGCCTTCTTCGGTTCCCGCCGAGGGCGCGGAGGCGCCGCCCGAAGCGCAGCTTGCCAGCATAAAGGCGCTCAGGGCCATAGCGGCCGCAAACGCCCAAACCTTCTTCAGTACCATGAAAACCTCTTTCTCTTGTTTTTCCGATTCGAAAGCGCCTATGGAATCACCTGAACGACCGCGCGCCAAGGGAAGTTCGCGCATGGCTGCACCTCACGTTCGCACGTACAGATCGTTTCCGCGGGAAACCACGCTTCCCTCGCGTTTCAGGTGAGCGATTTCGCGAAAGAGCGTCGCTCTGCTTATTCCCAGATAACGAGCCATTTCTTCGCGAGTTCCCTCAAACATGACCAGTCCGTCGCATGTCGCGCGATCGCGCAGATAACTCAGCAGCTTCATGCGCGACGTCTGCATGGTCAGCTCTTCGATGCGGCGCAAAAGGAACTGAATCTTGCTGTTGCAGAGCACCAGGTAGCGTGACATCAGCTCGCCGTCGTTGTTCATCAACTCGATCAAGTACTCTTTGGGAATGAACAGCACGTCCGAGCCTTTGCGGCTGCGCAGCACCGTCGTCAAGTCGTTAGGGGCAAACAGATTGCATATTCCGAACATCTCCCCTTCGTACAGGGAAGACAGTCTGATTTCGCACCCGTCGAACGCAACGCTGTACACGTCGATCACGCCTCGCAGGACCAATCCGACGCAGGAAACGTCGCCCGCTCGATCAACCACCATCTGGCCGGTGCGCAACCGTTTCGCACGCACGCGCTGCGGATCGATTCGAACATCGCGCAACAGCTCGGAGTGCTCCAGCGCTTTCGCAATGTCAGCCACCGTATGACTCACCTCCTTCCGACGTTCAGCAAACGGCACCTACCAAGGCTCATTACACCACAAAATAGTTAACTTTGGAAAACTTTTTTAGCGAAAGCGTCTCACTTGATACTGACGATCTTGGAGGAAACCGCCATCGTAGAGCGCAAGCGTTGCGCCTTAGACCGAAACCGAGCAATGAAAGACGGGAGGATGCATGGACAAGGTAGTTCTGTTCAGCGGATCATCGGCAGTCGGAAAAACCGCCGTTCTTCGATGGGCGGCGCCCACGTTGGCGCAACGGGGCTGTCCGCCCGCCCTGTGCAAGATCGATTGCATATCGGATGAAGACCGTCACGTGTTCGCAGGACTCGGCTTGCCTGCTGTATCGGGAATCAGCGGCGATATATGCCCCGACCATTTTCTGGTCTCCAACCTTGCCGACCTCTGGGAGTGGTCGCGCAACCAAAACGCTTCATGCCTGCTCATAGAAACCGCCGGCCTTTGCCACCGCTGCTCCCCTGCCACTCGAAACATGTTGGCAGGATGCGTGGTGGACGGGACGGCCAGCTGCAAGGCGCCCGAGCATCTAGGGCCCATGCTTACGCAGGCGGACTTCGTCGTGGTGTCGAAAACCGACATGGTGTCCCAGGCAGAGCGGGAGATCGTCTGCGCGAACATCGCACGTATCAATCCGCATGCCGCCGTGTTCGCCATCGACGGGCTTGCCGGCTACGGAGTCGACGAATTGTGCGACTGGATCATGGAGCAAGCACCTCCGCCCACGCTTGAGGGAGACACGCTGCGCCACACGATGCCGTCCGGAGTTTGCTCGTATTGCGTGGGAGAACGCCGGGTAGGATCGGCGTTTCAACAGGGCGTCGTGGGTAAAATGACCTTCGAAGACCAACCGGCGGCACCGGGCAAAAGCACGTCATGCCAAAGAGCGCCGCTGGCCGCTTACCAGGAAGGCGGCAGTCCATGCATGAGATAACCGTACTTCCCGGAACCGACAAGCACGAAAAGCCCGAACGGTTCGACCGCATCGAATTGCACACAGGCGGACTGTACGCCATCGTCGGCAACACCGGATCGGGCAAAACCCGCTTCATCAAGGACATCGAACAGCTTGTCCAAGGAGACTCCCCCACCAAGCGAAGCGTCCTCGTAGACGGCGACGCCCCTCGAAAAGAGCAACGTCGCTCCTACTCCGGATCGCTCATTGCGCATCTGAGCCAAAACATGCGCTTCGTCTTGGACGTTTCCGTTGACCAGTTCATCGAGCTGCATCGCGCCTGTCGCGCCTCAAGCGCAAGCGCGCCCGAAGTGCTCGAGCTGGCAAACCGCATTACGCCCGAGCGCATCGACGCCGCCTGCAACCTCAACCTGCTATCAGGCGGACAAACCAGAGCGCTCATGATTGCCGACATCGCGCTTGTTTGCAACAGCCCCGTCGTCCTGGTCGACGAGATAGAGAATGCAGGAATCGACAAGGAGGCGGCGTTCGAAGCCCTCCTTGATGCGCGCAAGCTCGTGCTGGTGGTCACGCATGACCCGCATACGGCGCTTCTGGCCGATACACGCATCGTCATGGCGGGTGGAGCCGTCTCTTGCGTCCGCACCCGCACAACTGCCGAAGAGCAGCTGGAGGCCCGCCTTCATCAAGCCTACCGTCAAACCAAGGCGCTCCAAAGCGCCCTGAGAACAGGAGAAGCACTCGCATGAACGAATCGAACGAACGCTCCAGCAAAGAGCCCGTAACCGTTACGCTGTACTGGAACCACATCTGCATTCTGCACAACTTCGAGAAAGCCTACCTTGCGAACCTGCAAGAACGCCTGCGAAGCGAAGGTATACATCTGGTCGTGCGTTTTTTCGGACTTGGATACGACGAGCACATGGCCGCCTACCTCGCACGCGACGGAGCGCAGATGCCCGACCTTATCGTGTCGGCCGATCTGGAGGTGTTCGAGTGCGCGAAGGTGTTCGATGCGCTGGGGCCTCTGCACGACTGCGCAACCTGGCTCCCGCTCAAAAGCACCGCCGTCGTGCAGGCTGTAAAGCGCACCGACCAGCTGCTTCCCGTAGTTGCCATTCCGCTTGTGCTGTACGGCGGATCGCCCATCCCGAACGATCCTCTGCCCACCCTGGTTCGCAACGCGCGCATAGCGTTCGGGGGAATCGACAACTCGGCTGGAAAGATCCTGGTGAAATCCGTATGGGAGCGCTACGGCAAGGCCGTTGCGGAAGAGCTGCTGCAACGCTGCACCGTTACTGCGATGCCCATCGGAGCGTTCAAGGCCGCCCGCACCAAAGAAGCGGATTTCGCCTTGGTCCCCTCGCTGTACGCCTTGCGGGCTGACGGGACCGACTCGTTCTTCGAAGCGTCGCACGAGGGACCCGTATTGCTGCCATCGTACTTTTGCGCGCGCACGTCAGTCGAAGAGAGCGTTGCGCGCCGCGTATGCCGCGAGCTGCTATCCGAGGAACTGCTCGACTTCTACGCGGCCAACGGCGACCTTGTAGCATGTCCGCAGCAACCGCTCGAGCACGCGTCGACTCAAGACGACGCGGATGCCTGCCTCACCGTCAGTCAATCGTTCATCGACGCGCTCGACTCCCGCACGTTCTACGAACTCTACCGCCAGCACATTCCCTCGGCCGAGGTGATCGGCTAGATTTCTCGAGACCCGGTCGAGCTTGGCCAGACAGGAGGCGGCGGCAGGCGGGGCGAGGCGAGACCTGGAAACGGGCCGCCGCCCTCGCCTCGCACGCTCCGCCCCACCGCAGCAGCCTCATCGGCTGCCGTACGCCTCGCCAGCCCCGCCTTGGCTGCTCTACGAAAGCAGGCGACCCCGCAGCACGACGTGACGAACATTGAGATCTTCGTCGAGCACAACGGCGTCGGCGATCTTTCCCGGCTGAATGCCGCCTCGCTCGTCATCGATGCCGATAGCACGCGCCGGATTGACCGAAGCCGCCTTCACCGCGCTTGCCAACGATACGCCCATGTCCTTCACCGCCACGCGAACGCAGCTCATAAGATCGGTGTTCGATCCCGCAATCGTTCCGTCGGCAAGCGTAGCGCGGTTGCCGCGCACGGTAACGTCCTGCCCCCCCAGGGTGTACGTGCCGTCCGGCATGCCCGCGGCCATCATGGAGTCGCTGATCAGGATCATGCGATCGTCCCCGAACGCAGCAAACAACAAGCGCACCATAGCGGGATGGATATGCACGCCGTCGGCAATCAGCTCGGGCGTCACGTCCGGGCAGTCGAACGCCGCAGCGATGGGACCCGGTTCGCGATGATGCAGCGAGGGCATGGCGTTGCATAGGTGCGTCATGTGACGCGCGCCCGCCTCGATAGCCGCGCGCGCAACTTCGTAATCCGCTTTCGTGTGAGCGATCGACACGCGCACCGACGGAGCCGTTGCCTCGATGAACTCCAAAGCCCCGGGAACCTCGGGGGCTACGTCCACCAGCTTGATCAGACCGCCCGAACGATCCTGCAAGCGCCCGAACATAGCGACATCGGGTCCATGCAGGTACGCCGGATTCTGCGCGCCGATATTGCCCGGAGAGATGTACGGGCCCTCCATGTTGATGCCCACAAGTGCCGCCCCATCGGGCTTCGCCTCGTACGCGGCGGCGCAGTCCATCACGGGAGCCAGCACCTCTTCCGGGTACGTCATCGTGGCAGGACAGATGGCCGTCACGCCGCGCGAGGCCTCGTAGCGCGCCAGCACGTCGAAAGCCTCCTCGGTCCCTTCGCAGAAGTCGTGGCCCTTGCATCCGTGGAAATGCACGTCCACCAAACCGGGGATCACGTAGCAGCCCGTCGCATCGACAACCGAAGCATCGCCAGCGGCAGCGTCTGCGAATCGCTCGCCGACCACGGCAACCTCGCGTTCGACGAACCCAGCCCCGTCGAATACCTTTCCTCCCGTTATGATCATAGCTTCATCCTTTCCGTTTTCGCCCATTCTCGCACCCGCGGGGTAAAAGAAAAGGATCTCCACCAAGCAAGCAGAGATCCCGTTTCATGCACTGAGCAAGCCGCCGCAAGCCCTTCGCGCAAAAGCGCGAGCGCCCCGCAGCCCGAAGTCCAACCTACCCGAGCAGCGCACCGGCTTCCTTGTCGACGATCACCGTCACGTCCGGATGCAGCTGCAGCACCGAGGCCGGAACCTGCGGCGTGACGGGGCCGAAGAAGGCATCGCGCACGATCTGCGCCTTGCCCTCGCCGTTCGCCACTACCAGCACCTTGGCGGCGCGCATGATGGTGCCGATGCCCATGGTGTACGCCTCGCGCGGAACCTCGTCGATGGAATCGAACAGGCGGCTGTTGGCCTGGATGGTGCTTTCCGTCAGTTCGACCACGTGCGTGTCAACCGGGAAGCAGTCGCACGGCTCGTTGAAGCCGATATGGCCGTTGTGGCCCAGGCCCAGAAGCTGCAAGTCGACGCCGCCCGCCTGGGCGATGGCCTCTTCGTACGCCGCGCACGCAGCATCGGCGTCCGGGTTGGAGCCATCGGGCACGTGCGTGCGCGCAACGTCCACGTTCACATGGTCGAACAAGTTCTGCTGCATGAAGTACCGGTAGCTTTGGTCATGCCGAGGATCCAGCCCGCGATACTCGTCCAAGTTGAACGTCGTCGCGTCAGCGAAGCTGATCTTGCCCGCTTCGCAATCGCGCACCAGCTCGGCGTACAGCCCGATCGGCGTGGAACCGGTTGCCAAGCCCAGCACGCAGGACGGGTCCTTCGCGAGGCAATCGGCAATGACGTCGGCTGCTTTGCGGCTCATTTCTTCGTACGTGTCGGCGATGATGATGTTCACTCTGCATTCCCTTCTCGGACAATAGGGTCGCGACGGCTCCACGTCGTCGCGCTTGCCGTCACTGGACGCTAGGTCCAGAACTGCGCGGTTTCGATGATGTTCCGGTACGCCCAATCGTACACGTCGGAGTACCAACCCGTCTCCGGCACGAAGCACAGCAGCGCGCTGTACAAAACCGAAACGGTCACCAACGTCAACAGCACCTTCATAAGCAGGTTCTGCGTGGTGGTGCCCGGGGTTAGGTTCTCGTTCACGATAAAGACCAGCAGCACCACGGCTGCCAAGAACATGAAGCTGAAGTCGGCGAAGTAACGCTGCAGGATGCCCGCCATCTGGGCATCGGCAACCGCTACGATGACGCCGCCGAAAAGCAGTACGATAATCACGCCCGCTATGGTGCGCGTCGAGCGCTGGCTGATGCGCAGCTGCAAGATGCGCTTCGCGAACGGAAGCACCCACAAGACGGGCAGGCACGCCAGGATGCCGCCGAACGTGGCTTCCTTGATGGTTTGCCCCATGTACGTGGTGTCGAACGGCGCAGCTTGCAGATACGGAAACACGCCCGTCACGCTAGGGGGTTGCAGGAAATACGCGAACAGCGCCGGCGCCAAACGACCGATGTTCCAACCGCGCTTGGTCATGTCGTTCACGGTAAGGTTGTAGTTGGCCCCGAAGTCGGTGAGCGATCCGAACCGCGCGTAGTTGTATCCCATCAGACCGGCAGCCACCACCAGGTAAGGCCCTATGAGGCAGGCGAACTCGCGCGCGCCCTGCGGCGAGAACAACCGGCGCTTCGTGATGTACGGACGCCAGAACAACGGAAACGCCAGCAAAGACAGCACCAGCAGCTGCGGTCGGCAGCCAGCCACCAGCGCCATGCAAAGCGACCCGAGCAGGTACCATTTCTCCGGACGAGCAGACGCGCGCCCCTTCATCCAGAAGTACAGGCCCCATACCGAGAACGCCAAGCCCAGCGCGATGGGCAGCGAATAGAACGTCGGGAATTTCAGCAGGTAGAGCACCCCGCAGCACATAACCAGGGGAATCTGCAGAAGCAGGTACAAGCCCAAGCTCACCCGCTTGAAATGGTAGCGCGCAAAGCGATCGAGCAGCGCCGAGCACCCAAGCACGAACGCGATCACCGCAATAAGCACGCCGATGGCCGTTGGGAAGTTGGCGCCGGTGAGCAAATAGAACGGCAGATAGAACAGCAGCACCGGAACCACGCCGAAATACACGTAGTAATGCCCGTCATGATAGGCAACGTCGAAGAGGTACTTCTCCCCTGTCTCCTTCTGCGCTTCGTCGCGCGCGCCCTTGTCGTACGGGTCGCTCATGTCCTGCAGCCACTGAGGCGGCTCCTCTTCAAGGTACAGCTGACCGCGCGCCATAGCCTTCGCAAGCTCTGCATACTGCTGCGCGTTGTCGCCGCCCACTTCGAAGGAGTTTACCAGGCTTACGCCGTCCCACGAACCGCTGTTGTAGTCCTTGGTAGCCACGCCGACCAGGTTCGACCCCAGGAAAAGGAATGAGCTGAGCAGACATATCTCGATGGCCACGGTGGCGACGATCACGGCCTTCGACGTGCGCGGCTCGTCGACGATGCGCATGCGGTAGATGGCGGAGCGAGGCCGAAACGCAAATGCAAGAGCCAGCAGCCCCGCAGTGATGATGAAGCGCGTGGTGTTGAAATCGAAAGGATGATGCGCGTTCAAGCACAGATCGGATAGCTTGATGGGATACTGAACCTCATCCCCCACAACTTCAATGCGCAAATTGCCCACGAGGCCCGTGGTATTCAAGTTGATGTATTCGCTCTGATCCGACAACGTGGACACCGCAACGTTGGGAACGCCCACCGTGTACTCGGTCGAATCGAAGTACGTATGGTGCGCCTCGTCGGTAAACTGGATTTTGACGGTCAGTTCCTGAGCGGGCTGGCGGTAATCGAAGTTGAGCCAAATGTTGTGAACCTCGGTATTGAGGTTCGAGAACTCCAACACGTTGTTCACGGCGGTGATCTGGTACTGGTCGTCCGTGGTTTCGCGCAGCTGAAGCTTGTCGTTCAGCGAGATGGTGTTGTACCCGGCGGACGTGAAGTAGTTGATGTTGAACAGAAACGTTTCGAGCAGAAGCGCGATGGCAAGAATGGACAGCACGCTTTTCACTATATGACGAACCGTCGCTCGATGAGAGCGCATGAAGGTGCCGTAAGCGTAGGCTATGTTGCTTCGTACGGTTGGCATGATGAGACAGGATTATAGAGGAAAAAACAACGGATGGGGCAGATCAGGCCCCATCCGTCGGCAATACCACGAGAAAGTCGCGCAGATGTTACAGTTCGAGCGCCTGTTTGACGTCAGCGTAGACGACATCGGCATCGCGATCGCCGTCGATGGACACCAGCAGATCGCAGCCGCGGTAGTAGTCGATGAGCGGAGACGTGGACTTCTCGTACACATCCAAGCGGTTGCGCACCGTAGCCTCGTTGTCGTCATCGCGCTGGTACATCTCGCCGGAGCACTTCGGGCAGGAAGCGTCGGTAGCCGTACCGATGTAGCCGCACTCACGGCACATGCGACGCGAGGTCAGGCGCTTCACGATCACCTCGAAATCGACGTCGATAAGCAGGGCGGCGTCAAGCGGGCGCTCCAGCTTGGAAAGCTCGGCGTCAAGCGCAACGGCCTGCGCGGATGTGCGCGGGAAACCGTCCAGGATAAAACCCTTCTCGGTATCGGGATCCTGCAAGCGCTCGGTCACCAGACCGATGATGACCTCGTCGGGCACCAGGTCGCCTGCGTCCATGTAGGACTTAGCCTTCTTGCCCAACGGCGTGCCGGCCTTCACGGCCGCGCGCAGCATGTCGCCCGTCGAGATGTGCGGCGTACCGAACTCTTCGACCAGCTTGGCAGCCTGCGTTCCCTTGCCAGCGCCCGGCGCGCCCAACAACACGATGTTCATGATGTGATTTCCTTTCGACTTACAATCGATGCGCCGTATTGTACCAAACCGCTTAGAGAGCTGCGCATATTTCAACAGAAAGACAGGTTGCCGGTTCTCAACAATCTGGCAACCTGTCATCAGCGTCGGGCTGTCGAGCATTTTCACCCGTGCCCCAGCGAAACTTCGAGCGTTCTTGAAGCTCGGGTGCTCGCGGGTCGAACCGCAAGACGCTTGCGCGCGAAAAACCGCTCCCGCTGGCAGGTTCTGACGGTTTGGGGTCGTTTGACCCGACAAGACGAACGCCCGAGGAAGTGCGATGCGACGGCCCAACGCTGTGACCAGGCAAAACAGAAAATAGGGAAAACGGCAGCGCGAGCAGGGCGCACTGCAGCGACCTCAAACCGTCAGAACCTGCCAGCGGGAGCGGTTTTTCGTGCACAAGGGGCGGTTGCATGCGGGACGGTTGCATGCAGGGCGGTTGCATGCAGGGCGGTCGCATGCAGGGCGGTCGCATGCGACTCGACGGCAGTTGGCAGCGGGCGGCGAGCTGTCTGCAGCGGGCGACAAGCATCGTGCATCGTGCATCGAAATCTTGTACAAACCCCGTACACGAGAGAGGGGCTGCAACAAAAAACGCCCCGGCCAAACATCTGACCGGGGCGTTTATCTTGCAAGAACGGACTACTTGAAGAAGCCGTCGTAGTTGTGCATCTTCAACTGACTCTCCACCTTGTTCATAGTGTCGAGAGCAACGCCGATCATGATGAGGATCGACGTGCCGCCGAACGCCTGAACCAGCGTGTTGCCCGTGAAGTGGAAGATAATCGTAGGCACCACTGCGATGACCGCGATGAAGATGCCGCCCGGCAACGTCACGCGATGCAGCACGTTCTTAATGTACGTAACCGTAGCGGAACCGGGACGCACGCCCGGAATGAAGCCGCCCTGCTTGCGCAGATTGTCGGCCGTCTCGTCCGGGTTGAACACCATCGAGGTGTAGAAATACGCGAAGAACACGATCAGCAGCACCGTCAGGATCCAGTTCACCCAGCCAGACGAGATGGCGTCGGCCACCATGGTCAGCCATTCGACGTTGAAGAGCGCCGCCAGCTGAGCCGGGAAGTAGATCAAGCAGCTTGCGAAGATGATCGGGATAACGCCCGCCGCATTCACCTTCAAGGGAATGTAGGTGGACTGTCCGCCCATCATCTTGCGACCCTGCACGCGCTTGGCGTAGTTCACCGGGATGCGGCGCTGCGCACGCTCCACGAAGATAATCGCAGGAATGCACGCCAGAACCACCAGCACGATAAGCGCCGTTACCGCGATGCCCATGGCCGTATCGGCCGACAGGTTCACCGACGAGAAGATAGCGGAAGGCACGCGGCTCACGATGCTCACGAAGATGATGAGCGACATGCCGTTGCCCACGCCGCGCTGCGTGATAAGCTCGCCCATCCACATGATGAACGCCGTACCCGCCACAAGCGTGAACACAACCAGAATGTCGGTCACGAATTCGGGGATCTCGGTCGAGAACACCACGCCGTACTGAGGAGACTTGAACAGCAGCAGGTAGCCGATGGCGTTGATCAGGCCCAAGCCCAGCGTCAGGTAACGCGTGACCTGCGTGATCTTGCGACGACCGGTCTCGCCCTCCTTCGCCCAACGCCCTACGGCAGGAATGACGCCCTGCATCAACTGCATGATGATCGATGCAGTGATGTAAGGCATGATGCCCAACGAGAACACCGAGAAGTTCGACAACGCGCCTCCGGTGAACAGGTCGAGCATGGTCATGGACACACCCGAATCAGCGAACGAATGCGCGAACTCGTTGAAGGGGATACCAGGCACCGGCACATACGCGCCGAAACGATACAGCGCGAGGATGCCGAGCGTGAACAAGATCTTCTTGCGCAGCTCAGGTACCTTGAATGCATCGATGATAGAGCTTAGCAAGGCTCTTCGACCTTTCCTCCAGCCGCCTCGATCTTCGCCTTGGCGGAAGCAGACACCTTGTCAACCTTGATCGTCAGGGCCTTCGTGATCTCACCGTCGCCCAGAACCTTCACCAGCGCGTCAGCATGCTTGATAACGCCTTTGGCCTTCAGGCTCTCGCCGTCCACCACGTCGCCAGCCTCGAAGACTTCCTCGAGACGCTTGACGTTGACGGGCAGGTACTCGACATGGTTGATGTTCTTGAAGCCAGGCAGCTTCGGCAGACGACGCGCGAGCGGAGTCTGGCCACCCTCGAAGCCAACGCCCTTGCCGCCGCCGGCACGGGACTTCTGACCGTTCATACCGCGGCCGGACGTCTTGCCGGTACCGGATGCGGGGCCACGGCCAACGCGCTTGCGGGCCTTGCGGGAGCCTTCTGCCGGCTTAAGATCTTTGAGTTCCATGTTGTTTCTCCTTCTGTCGCTTTTCCGGATCGTTCATCCGGTGTTGGCAGCTCGCCGCCAACAAACTTCCAATAACAGCTTGATTGACGCCTCGTATTCTCCCGAAGCGCCAATCAAGCATTGTAGCGCAATGCAGAGCATCCTGCGCGAGGATTTGTTCGCGCAGGATGCAAGTGCGCCGGCCAAGAGCCGACGCACCGTAGTTTAGATCTCTTCAACCTCGACGAGGTGCTTGATCTTGAAGATCATGCCGCGGACGCAATCATTGTCCACCTGCTCGACCGAGCGGTTGATCTTGCCAAGACCGAGGGCGCGCAGCGTGGCACCCTGATCCTTCTTGTAGCCAATGGCGCTCTTGACCTGCGTGATGCGCAGCGTCTTCTTAGCTTCTGCCATTATTTCTGCTCCTTCCAGCCGTAGATCTGAGCAACGGACAGGCCGCGACGCTCAGCAACCTCCTGGGGGCTCTCCATGTTCTTGAGACCCTCGGCGGTGGCCTTGACCACGTTCATGACGTTGTCAGTGCCCAGCGACTTGGTGAGCACGTCGGTCACGCCAGCCAGCTCCATGACGGCACGAGCAGCGCCGCCAGCGATAACGCCGGTACCGGGCGTAGCCGGCTTGATGAGCACGCGACCAGCGCCGAACTCGCCGATGATCTCGTGCGGAAGCGTCTTCTCGGCGGTCAGAGGCACGGTGAACATGTTCTTCTTCGCGTCCTCGACGCCCTTCTTGATGGCGATGGGCACTTCCTGGGACTTGCCCATGCCCACGCCGACGCGACCGTTGCCGTCGCCAACCACCACAAGCGCGGTCAGCGCGAAGCGGCGGCCACCCTTGACGACCTTGGACACGCGGTTGATGTAGACGACGCGCTCCTGGAGCTCGGGGACCGCGGCGTTGTCTTGTTTGTTACGAGCCATAAGACATTTACCCCTTCTAGAATTTCAGGCCTGCTTCGCGAGCAGCATCGGCCAAAGCCTTGATGCGCCCGTGATACAGGTTGCCGCCACGATCGAACACGACCTCCGTAATACCGGCGTCCTGTGCCTTCTTGCCAGCGATCTCGCCCAGGGCAGCAGCGCCCTCGACGGTCGCGCCGCTCTTGCCCGTGGCCTTGAAGTCCGGACCGAGCGTGGAAACGCCGCACAGGGTCTTGCCGGCGACGTCGTCGACGAACTGCACGTAGATGTTGCTGTTGCTGCGCGTAACGCAGAGGCGGGGGCGAACCGGCGTGCCGGAGATCTTCCCGCGCACGCGACGATGGCGGCGAGCCAGCGCAGCTTGCTTTTTCTGAAGCTTCTTCATGATAATCCCTTCGATCAGTTACGCTCGCGCGCCTAGTCCTTGCCAGCCTTGCCAACCTTGCGGCGGACGTGCTCGCCCTCGTAGCGAATGCCCTTGCCCTTGTAGGGTTCCGGCTTACGCCACTTGCGGATGTTCGCCGCCACCTGGCCGACCTGCTCCTTGCTGATACCGGACACGATGATCTCGGTCTGGCTCGGCACCTCGAACGTGATGTTCTCGGGGGCCTCTACCAGCACCGGATGGGAGAATCCCAGCTGCATTTCGAGATCCTTGCCCTTGAGCGCGGCACGGTAGCCAACGCCGACGAGCTGCAGCTTCTTGGAATACCCGTTCGAAACGCCCTCCACCATGTTGGAGACGAGCGTACGCGTAAGACCGTGCAGGCTCTTCGCTTCGCGGCTGTCGTTGGGGCGAGAAACGATGATCTCCTCGCCTTCCTGAACGATGGTCATCATGGGGCTGAACTCGCGTGCGAGCTCGCCCTTCGGGCCCTTCACCGTCACGGCGTTGCCGTCGATGATCACTTCGACGCCGGCAGGAACGGTAACGGGCTGTTTGCCGATACGAGACATATCAAACCTCCCTTTCCTACCAGATGTACGCGACGACTTCGCCGCCGATGCCCTTTTTGCGGGCATCGCGGTCGGTCATCACGCCGTTGCTCGTCGAGATGATGGCAGTGCCGAGGCCGCCGAGGACGCGGGGCAGCTCATCCTTGCCGGCGTAGATGCGCAGACCCGGCTTGGAAATGCGCTTGATGCCGCGGATGGTCTTGGCCTTCTTGTCACCGTACTTGAGCGTGATCTCGAGCGTAGCGCGCGGCTCGCCGTCGATCACGTCATAGCCCTGGACATAGCCCTCTTCCTGCATGATGCGGGCGATCTCGACAAGCTTCTTGCTCGACGGCATGGAAACCGTCGTCTTGCCGGCAGAGTTTGCGTTACGCACGCGCGTAAGCATGTCTGCGATAGGGTCGGTCATGGTCATAGTTGATTTCTCCTTTGGTTCGTGATGAGCCGAGCGGTTCGGTTCGTCGGCGCCCATAACGCCTCCGCCTGAACCGTGGCACACCCATGCGTACCTTTACCTGTGGCTTACCACGAAGCTTTGGTCACGCCGGGCAGTTCGCCTTTGTTGGCCAGCTCGCGCAAGCAGACACGGCACAGGCCGAACTTGCGGTAGTAGGCGCGGGGACGTCCGCAGCGCGTGCAGCGATTGTGCTGGCGCGTCGAGAACTTCGGCTCGCGCTTGGCCTTGGCGACCATCGATTTCTTAGCCATGCAAATCCTTCTTTCTTATATCCAGCCTTCCTGGCTTAATCGGAAGGCTCGAGAGCACGTTTCAACGCAGACCGCCGAACCAGCGGCCTTAGGACGGACAACGAGAGTGTTATTCCTTATCCTTGAACGGGAAGCCCAGCGCGTCGAGCAGCGCGAAGGCAGCATCGTTTTCTTCCGCCGTGGTCACGAACGTGATGTCCATGCCGCGCGTACGGTCGACCTTGTCGTAGTCGATCTCGGGGAAGATCAGCTGCTCGGTGATGCCCATCGTGTAGTTGCCGCGACCGTCGAAGCTGGTCGGGGAAATGCCGCGGAAGTCGCGCACACGGGGAAGAGCGGTCGCCAGCAGACGATCCAGGAACTCCCACATGCGGTCGCCGCGCAGCGTGACCTTGCAACCGATAGGCTGGCCCTCGCGCACATGGAAGCCTGCGATGGACTTCTTGGCACGCGTCACGCAGGGCTGCTGGCCCGTGATGATGCGCATGTCGTTCATGGCGGAGTCGAGCAGCTTGTGGTCGCCGGCAGCGGCGCCCACGCCCATGTTCACGACGATCTTTTCAAGACGCGGAACCTTGTTGATGTTGTCGACGCCCAGCTCTTTCTCGAGCTTGGCAACGATCTCGGTGTTGTACTTTTCCTTCAAACGAGGAGCAGTCATGCTTTCAATCCTTTCGATGAATTAAACGCAGGATTTCCGACCCTGCGTCCCTAGCCGAATTCGGCCGGGGCCATAACCTCGGAGGGGCCCGGCGTTGCCGCCGCGGCTCCTCCGTTGCTTATTCTAGTCGATATCCTTGCCGCACTTCTTGCAGACGCGGACTTTCTTGCCCTCGTCGGTGACACGCTTGGACACGCGGGTGGGCTGCTTGCAGGCCGGGCACACCAGCATCACGTTCGACACGTGGATGGGAGCCTCGACGGACGCGATACCGCCCTGGGGGTTCTGCTGCGTCGGACGCAGCGCCTTCTTGACGACGCCGACCTTCTCGACGACCACGCGCTGCTTCTGCGGAAGAGCGTGAAGAACCGTGGATTCCTTGCCCTTGTCCTTGCCGGACAGGACCTTCACCTTATCGCCCTTTTTGATGTTCATGCTATTCATTGGCGCACACCTCCTTAGAGCGTCTCAGGTGCCAGGGACACGATCTTCATGTACTTCTTGTCGCGCAGCTCGCGAGCAACGGGCCCGAAGATACGCGTGCCGCGGGGGGCACCGTTCGTATCGATGAGCACGGCGGCGTTCTGGTCGAACTTGATATAGCTACCGTCGTTGCGGCGCACTTCCTTCTTCACGCGCACGACCACGCAGCGCACCACATCGCCCTTTTTGACGTTGGTGTTCGGCGCCGCTTCTTTGACGCTGCAGATGATGACATCGCCCAGTCCTGCGTAACGGCGCTTAGAGCCGCCCAGGACCTTGATGCACTGCACCTTGCGAGCGCCGGAGTTGTCGGCCACTGCGAGCATGGTTTGCATCTGAATCATTGCTTTAACCTAACTTTCATCTCGGTAGTCTGAAGCGAATATTCGCCCCTGACTACTTGGCCTTCTCGACGATCTTCACCAGACGCCAGCGCTTCATCTTAGACAGCGGACGGGTCTCCATGATCTGGACGGTATCGCCGACGCCAGCCTCGTTGTTCTCGTCGTGGGCGTGGAACTTCTTCGTCGTCGTCATCATCTTGCCGTACACCGGATGCGGCTTGCGCTCCTTGACTAGCACCACGCAGGTCTTGTCGTTCACGGCGCTTACGACGACGCCCTGACGGACCTTACGGGAGTTGCGATCTTCGCTCATGTATATCCAACCTTCCTTACCGACAAGCCTAAGCGTTCAGCTCGCGGGCGCGCATTTCGGTCTGAATGCGTGCGATGTCCTTTTTGACCTGCTTCACGCGGGCGGTGTTGTCAAGCTGGCTCGTAGCCATCTGGAAGCGCAGGTTGAAAAGCTCCGCGCGCGCTTCCTTGAGTTTCGCCTGCAAATCGTCGGCAGACAGCTCACGGATCTCTGCTGCTTTCATTTATTCCTGCCCTTCCGTTTCCTTGGAAACAATCTTGCACTTGATGGGCAACTTGTTGATGGCCAGACGAAGCGCCTCTTTGGCGGTTTCCTCGTCGACGCCGGCGATTTCGAACATGATGCGGCCGGGCTTAACGACCGCGACCCACGCCTCGGGGTTGCCCTTGCCGGAACCCATGCGGGTTTCAGCCGGCTTCTTCGTGATCGGCTTGTCCGGGAAGATGGTGATCCAAACCTTACCGCCACGCTTCATGTGACGGGTCATGGCGATACGAGCGGCCTCGATCTGGCGGTTGGTGATCCAATGAGCCTCAAGCGCCTGGATGCCGTATTCGCCGTGATTCAGGCGGGTACCGCCCTTGGCCTGGCCCTTCATGGAGCCACGCTGCACCTTGCGGTGCTTAACGCGCTTAGGTACGAGCATTTACTTCGCCCTCCTATCGTTACGATCGTTGCGACGGGGACGGCTCGGACGGGAGCTGCCCTCGAGCGCCGGCTGCGGCGCCTTCTGGCCAGGCATCACTTCGCCGTGGTACACCCACACCTGCACGCCGATGGAGCCCATCGTGGTAGCAGCGGTGGCGAAACCGTAGTCGATCTTGGCACGCAGCGTGTGCAGCGGCACGCGACCCTCGCGATACCACTCGCGACGGCTCATCTCAGCGCCGCCCAGACGGCCGGAGCACTGGATACGGATGCCCTTGGCGCCGCTCTTGCGGGCGGACTGAACAGCCTTGCGCATAGCGCGACGGAAGGCAACGCGGCCCACCAGCTGCTCGGCCACGGACTGAGCGATCAGCTCGGCGTCGAGCTCGGGGCGCTTGACCTCGATGACCTCGATGCTGACGGGGCCGTTGGCAACCTTCTCCAGCTTCTTGCGCAGAGAATCGATCTCGGCGCCCTTCTTGCCGATCACAACGCCCGGACGAGCGGTCGTGATGATGATCTTGATCTTGTCGCCGGCGCGCTCGATCTCAACCTTGGAGACGGCGGCACGAGCGAGGTGCTTGTCCAGGAACTTCCTGATGGCCAAGTCGTTTTCCAGGTTCTTGGCGTAATCCTTGTCGGCGTACCAGCGGCTACGCCATTCCTCGGTGATGCCAAGGCGGAACCCGGTGGGGCTTACTTTCTGACCCATGCGGCTTATGCCTCCTCTCGCGGTGCAACGATGATGGTGATGTGGCTCGTGCGCTTGCGAATGCGCGACGCGGAACCCTTAGCGCGCGGACGAATGCGCTTGTACGTGGGGCCTTCGTCGGCGAAGGCCGTCTTCACGACGAGCGTCTCGGGACGCACGTGATGCTGGTTCTCGGCGTTGGCCACAGCGGAGTCGAGCACCTTGGCGACGACCTCGGCGATAGCGCGGTCCGAGAACAGCAGGATCTCGCGAGCAGCAGGCACAGACTTGCCGCGGATCAGATCGATAACGATGCGCGCCTTACGGGGCGAAACGCGGACGTAGCGTGCAGTAGCTTTAGCTTCCATTGTTCACCCCTTCTATTTCTTCTTGCCCTTGTCGGCGGAGTGACCCTTGAACGTGCGGGTCGGGGCGAATTCGCCCAGCTTGTGGCCGACCATGGATTCCGTAACGTATACCGGCACATGCTTGCGGCCATCATGGACGGCGATGGTGTGACCCACCATGTCCGGGAAGATGGTGCTCGAGCGCGACCAGGTCTTGATGACGTTCTTCTCGCCCGCCGCGTTCATTGCCTCGATACGACCGAGAAGGCGCGGTTCAACGAAAGGACCCTTCTTCAAACTTCTACTCACTATTACTCCTTAACGCTTTGCGCTACTTCTTGCGACGGCGGATGATCAAGCGGCTCGAAGCCTTCTTGGGATTGCGGGTGCGATGGCCCTTCGTGGGAACGCCCCACGGAGTGACCGGGTGACGACCAGCGGACTTGTTCTTGCCCTCGCCGCCGCCGTGCGGGTGGTCGACCGGGTTCATGACGGTACCGCGGACGGAGGGACGGATGCCCTTCCAACGGTTGCGGCCGGCCTTGCCGATCTTGATGTTCGAGTGCTCGGCGTTACCCACTTCGCCCACCGTTGCGCGGCAGGTGATGAGCACGCGGCGCATTTCGGAGGAAGGCATGCGCAGGATGGCGTAGTTGCCCTCCTTGCCCATGAGCTGGATGCTGGTACCGGCGGAACGAGCGATAGCCGCGCCCTTGCCCGGCTGCAGCTCAACCGCGTGGATGAGCGTACCGACGGGGATGCTGGCCAGCGGCAAAGCGTTGCCCGGCTTGATGTCAGCCTCAACGCCGCTCATGACCATATCGCCCACGCGCAGCCCCTTCGGGTGCAGGATGTAACGCTTCTCGCCGTCGACGTAGTGCAGCAAAGCGATGCGGGCCGAGCGGTTCGGGTCGTACTCGATGGTAGCGACCTTCGCGGGCACGCCGTCCTTGTTGCGCTTGAAGTCGATGATGCGGTAACGGCGCTTGTTGCCGCCACCCTGGTGACGGGTGGTGATGCGGCCGTAGTTGTTGCGACCTGCCTTGTTAGACAGAGGCGCAAGCAGGGACTTCTCCGGCTTGTCCGTCGTGATCTCGGCAAAATCCGAGACCGTCTGGAAGCGTCGGCCGGGGCTGGTCGGCTTGTACTGTTTGACTCCCATTTCTTTCCTTTCTGCGGGTTATCGCTCGCACGCCTCTCCGTACACCGAAAACCCTTTGTCTCTTCGTGGCTCCGATTGCCTCCGGGAACCTTGGGGAGGCTGGGCCCCCGTGACTCCGGTATGCCACGCGCCCGGGTGTATCCATCAAAGACCAGACGCAACCGAGAATTATACGCAGAATCGAAAGGAGTTTCAAGAAGTATTTCCTGATGGCCATTCGAGGTCCCCCTCGCACACAACCTGAACACAAGGAGGGCAAGCGGAGCACGGTGCGCGATTCGCGGAGCGTGGGATTTGCCGGGAGCGGCGGGGTTGCGAGTTGCGGCGACTTGCGCCAGAGCTCTGGCGGGGTTGCGGCGGGGCCTTTGCCGGGCCCCTGCCGAGGCTTTGTCGGGCCCGCTGTCAAAACGGACGAGTTTTGCTGGTCCTCAAATGAGGATAAAGAGGTCATGTAAGCTTGTGACCTGGTGATTTGTAAAACACCTCTCCGAGTTCGGTGGCTCGGAAGCGAAAAACCGCCGCAAAACTCGCTCGTTTTGACACGACGGAGCGCGGCAGGTGGCGAGCGGCGAGATGCGACGGGGGCGAGGTGCGGCCACCAGCGGGTGACAGGCGGCGGACAGCGAGGTGCGGCGGGTGGCGAGGTGTGGCGGCCAGCGAGCGGCAGGGGCGGGCAACGAAGCGCGACAACCAGCGGGCAGCGGCAAACGGTGAATGGGCACCTATGGCAATTCGCGCACAAAAGCCCGCGAGCAGCGCATTGGGTCCTTTGCCGCGCCATGCGGCAAAGGCGTCCGCTCTTCGCCGTGCGAAGGGGTACAATACTGCGAAGACTGAAGCGAGCTTTACCGTTCGACCGGCACCACCGCGAAGAAAGTCGGCCACCCATGACGTGGAACACCCTGCCCGAGATCGTTGCGCTCATCATCGTATCCATCATATCGGTGTACTCCCGAAGAAGCCACGGCGTCCCATCCCCTAAGAACCGCTTGTTCCACGCATGCCTGACGATGACCATGGCGGCGAGCATTGCCAGCCTGTGCTCGTCATATCTCATTATGTTCGCTCCTTTGGAGCTGGCCGCTGTCACCTGGCTTGCAACCGCAGCCCATTTCGCGCTCACGCCCCTTCTGGCTGCCACCTACTTTTACTACACTTCGGCCGTCATAGACGAAACCCGACCCCTCAACCGCACCGCGCTGGCCCTGTGCGCCGCGCCTTGTCTGGCATATCTGATCTGCGTAGCGGCAAGCGCGGCAACCGGCTGGCTGTTCTCGATCGACGCGACGGGCGCCTATCATCGAGGACCCTTCTATTACGTGGCGTACCTGGTTGCATACTTTTACTGCGCCGCGTGCCTGTTCGTCGTAGCCCTTTCCCGCGATTCCATACGTCGGGATGCGCGACGAATCCTGGCGACGTTTCCCCTCTTGGCATTCGCCGTGGTGTTCGCGCAGCAGATGTTTCCGCAGCACCTGCTGTCCGGCGCGGCAGCGGCCTGCGCGCTTTTGATCATCTACCTGTACCTGCAGAACAAACGGCTTTCGGTGGACCTGCTCACCGGCATACCGAACCGTCAAGAGTTCTTGTCCATGGTGTCGTTTCTCCACGACCGAGGCCAGGGATTCACGGTCGTGCTGGTGTCGATCTCGAACTTCAAGTTCATCAACGACCGATTCGGCAACGAGAACGGAGATCGCTTCCTGCAGGAATTCGCGAGCTTTTTGTCCGCCATCAAAGGATGCGCCAGCCTGTACCGATACAGCGGCGACCAGTTCGCTTTCGTGTTCGACGAACGCGCCTGCAAGGATCGCGATGCATCCGAGGCGGCGTCGGACGTTGTCGAGCAGCTGCGTCAAAGCCTTTGCAGAACCTGGAGCATAGGGGCTCAGTCGTATTCGATCGGGTTCGTCATGGGAGTCGTTTCCCACCCCGACATCGCCGACAATCCGCAGGATGTAAGCGCAGCGCTCGAATACGCCGTAGCCCGCGCCAAAGCGCTCGAGCCGGGAACGCCCTGCATGTGCACCCCCGAGATGATCGACGAGATACATCGCCGCAGCGCCATTGCGGACGCCTTGCGCAAGGCTATCGCCGAAAGAAGCCTGTCAACGCAGATCCAGCCCATTTGGTTCGAGCGTACGGAAGAGTTCGTCATGGCCGAAGTGCTATGCCGGCTCAACGACGAGAAGCTGGGGGCCATTCCGCCCAACGAGTTCATCTCCATTGCCGAGCAAACCGGGCTCATCGCAAGTTTGACGGAAATCGTGCTTGAAGAAGCATGCGCGTTCGCCGCATCGTATCGCGCCGCCCATCCGAACACGTCGATGCGAGGCGTTTCGGTCAATTTCTCGGCCGTGCAGTTCATCCAAAACGACTTGGCGGAAACCGTGCTCGCCATCGTGCGAAAGCATGGCATACCTCCCTCGTTTCTGCGCATCGAGATAACCGAGAGCGCCATCGCTGCGAACCCGGATACCGTACGCTCGTTCATGAACACCATGAACGAGCAGGGAGTGAAGTTTTACCTGGACGATTTCGGTACCGGATACTCGAACGTCGCGCTGATGCTGGAGCTTCCGTTCGACGTGGTGAAGCTTGACAAGAGCATCCTGAAGTCCATTGCAGAAGACGACCGGGGCCACTTGTTCCTAGAGCATCTTATTGCCTGCTTCACGTCTACGGGGTCGTACGTGCTGTGCGAAGGCGTCGAAACCGCCGAGCAGCGCAGCATGCTCCGGCAATGCGGCTGCACGCTCATGCAGGGCTACCTGCTTTCAAAGCCGCTGCCGCCAAGCGAAGCTGCAGCCATCATCGCAAAGCACGACAAGGGCGCCTGACGGCAAAGCAGCAATCCGCAGAACCGCAAGACGGCAGAACGGCAAGGCAACGAAGCAACAGGCACGCCGACAGCAAGAGCCCCCGATTTCCCTTCGGAGATCGGGGGCCTCGAAACCGCTTGGATGGGCCTGCCGGACGCAGCCGCTATTCCGCGTCGGCTGCAGGGGCCGGCTGTGCGGCGGCCGGCTGCTCCACGTTCACGATAGCGTGCTCGAGAAGCCAGCGATTGGCCTTCATGCGCTCAGCAGCCTCACGCAGAGCGAAGCCGCGACCGCTCTCCTCCATTTCGCGGCGGGCGGCCTTCGGATTCTGCGGGTTCATCTGACGGCAAGCCGCCTCGATGTCCTCGTCGGTCAGCGTCATCTTTTCATGGCGGAACAAAGCGTCAAGAGCGTAACCCTGCACGAGCATTTCGCGCGTCTGCATCATGGTCATCATGCCGAACTGCTGCTCGCCGCCCTGGCTTTCCACGAACTGGTCAAGCGGAATGCCCTGCTGCTGAAGCTGGCCGCGCAGGTTGGACATGAGCGTGGATCGCATGGACTCGTACACTTCGTCGGCGATGCGGCCTTGGAAGCGCTTGCCCAGCTCTGCCGCGGCCATCTGCATCTTGAACCCTTCGTACTGCGCCATGTAATCGGCGTGAATGCGATCGGCGATGCCACCGCGCAAAGCTGCAGCGTTGCGGTACATGGGCATGTTCTTCTCCACCCATGCGTCGTCGATCTCCGGCACGATCTTTTTCTGGATCTCTTTGATCGTCACCGTGCAGTCCATCGTCTCGACCTGCTCGCCTACGCCGGTGGGGAATTCGAACGAGAACGACTTGGTCTCCCCCACCTCCATGCCCATGAGGTTGCTCTCGAACGCCTCGGGCATCAAGCCCATCCCCATCAGGTACGTGCGGCCGTCGGTCGACAGGTTCTCTATGCGCTCGCCGCCCTGGAACGCCTCGAGCGCCAGCATCATGCTGTCGCCGGCGCCTACGGGATGGGGCTCGTCGGTCACGAACTCCGCGTAGCTCTCGGCCATCTGCGCAATCTGCGCGTCAACTTCGGATTCGGGAACTTCCAGCGGCGGAACGGTGATGGTCACCTGATCGTACGAGGTCAGCTCGTACTCCGGCTTAGGAGCAACGCGCAGCTCGAACGAGAACGTCTGGCCCCGCTTGAGCGGCTCTTTTGCTTTCGGCTGGGGCGGATACGCCGGCATGATGTTGCGCTTGTCGATCGCGAACGGCACCAGATACTCGATAGCCTGCTGCTGCACGATAGCGTCAAGACCCTTGATGCCCATCTGCTCCTCGACGGCCTGCGCCACCGGCTTGCCCGGCTGAGCCTGAATCCCCATCTGCTGGGCGAAACCGTACTGGGCCATGGTAAGCGCATGGCTCACTTCCGCCGTGGAAACAACGGCGTCGAGCAGGATAAGCCCGTCTTCGAGCTTCTTCTCAGTTACCTTCATAAGGGGTCCCCTTCTGTAGCGATCGTCAATGGGTTATTGTAGCGCATTACTCGTTGGACTTGAGGCTTTCGACCATGTCGATGCGGGCTAGTTTGCCGCGCATAGCCAGCATGACCAGCAACGTGAACAGCATGGTGAGCAAAAACGCCCACAAGAAGCTCAGCGCATGGATGGTGCGCCCGAACATCACCTGGTCCACCTCGGCCGTCACCACAACGAAGCCCTCCATCCACACGCCGAGCACCAAGCCGACCGCGCAGCCGATGGCGGCCAGCAAAAACGTCTCGCGGAAGATGTAGGCGTTCATTTCGCGCGGGGTGAATCCGAGCACTTTGAGCGTGGCGATTTCGCGCATGCGCTCGGTGATGTTGATGTTCGTGAGGTTGTACAGCACGATGAACGCCAACGCGGCGGCGGCCACCACCAGCACCACGACGATCATGTTCACGCTCGAGAGCATGTCGTGGTACGCGTCGATGGTCTCGTCGTTGCTGGCCACCGTCTTCACGCCGTCGGTCGCTTGCAGCGTTTCAACCAGGTCCGCGCGCGCCGAAGAATCCGTGGACGCGATGGTCAGAACCGTCGAGAACGCAGGGGCCTCCCCCGTCAGGCGCTCGTAGAGCTTCGGGCCCATGAACGCGTAGTTGTACACGTAGTTTTCCACCACGCCGGTAACCGTAGCCTCGTACGACGTGTTGGTAGCGTTGCCGATGGCGTCCTGCTCGGTCAGCGTGACCGTATCGCCCACCGAAACCCCCAGTTCGCCCGCCAGCTTCTCGGCCAGCAGCAAGCCGTCGTCGGCAAGCTCGACCGGATGATGGCCCACGCGCGTGCGCAGATCGAAGAACTGCCGGAACGAGCCCGGATCTTGAGGGACTACCAGCTCTATGTGCGCGTCGGACTTACCGGGCCCGCTTGCCAACAGGTTTTGGCGGTCCACCGCAGTGTGCCCGCTTGCCAAGCGCGAATCGTCCAGCACGGCGTCTACGGTCTGGCGGCTTTCCTTCGACGCGTCGTCATCGAGCGTGATGGTCACGTTGTACTTGGTCAGATCGCGAAACTGCTTGTCGATGATGTCGTTGATGGCATCGGACAAGCCCAGACCCGTCAACAGGAGCGCCGTGCATCCCGCAATACCGATCACCGTCATGATGAAGCGTTTCTTGTAGCGGAAAAGGTTGCGGAACGTCACCTTCCACGTAAACGAAAGGCGCTTCCACAGCGGAGTCGCCCGTTCAAGCAGGATGCGCTTGCCGGCCTTCGGAGCGCGCGGCAACATGAGCAAAGCGGGGCGCTCGCGCAGCGTTGCAGCTGCAGCCGCCAGCGTGGCCGCCAACGTGACCCCAACGCCCATGCCGGCGGACAGCAGCGCGAAGAAGGGATCGATCGGAAGCGGGAACGGCAGGTTGGGCACGAAGTAGATGATGCCGTAAGCCCTCATGATGACCGCCGGTAGCACCTGCGACAGCACCACGACGCCCACGAGGCTGCCCGCGCCGCTGGCCACCGCCGCATAGACCAGGTACTTCCCCGCGATCCGCCCTCGCCGGTACCCCAGCGCCTTGAACGTGCCGATCAGCGCGCGCTCCTCCTCCACCATGCGCGTCATGGTGGTAAGGGCCACCAGCGCGGCCACCAAGAAGAAGATGAAAGGGAACACCTGCGCGATGCTGTCCACGCGATCCGCGTCGGCTTCGAAGCTGGCGACGCCGTAGTTCGCGTCGCGGTCCATGACCATCCACTCGGGAGCAGCCAGGTCGTCGATCTGCTTTTGGGCCTTGTTCAGCTGACGCTCGGCATCGGCCAGCTTGTCGTTCGCCTCGGTTTCCTGGCGCTCGTACTCGGCAAGGCCGCTCTGGTAGTCGGCCTTGCCCTGCTCAAGCTGGCTGCGACCGCTTTCCAGCTGGGCGGCAGCCGCCTCAAGCTGCCGCTGCGCAGCGGCTATCTGGGCGTCCGCCTGCGCGCGAGCGGCCGACAGCTCCGAACGCGCCTGATCGAGCTGCTGCACGCTTGCGTCGAACTGCGCTTTTTGCTGGTCGAAAGATGCCTGCTGCTCCGCAAGGACCGATTGCGCGGCATCGACCTGGCGCTGCTGCGCCTCAAGCTGCTCGCGCGCCTGATCGAGCGCGGGCTTCTGCGCGTTCAGGGCGTCGAGCGCAGCCTGGGCGCTTGCAAGCGCCGTCTGGGCGGCCGCCTTTTCAGCCTGAAGCTTCTCGATTTCGCTCGGATCGGTTACGGTCTGCAGCTGCTCTTCCAGAGAAGCTATGCGAGCGTTCAGGTCGGCGATCGACTGCTCCGCTTGCCGCACGCCCGCATCGAGCGCGTCGGACTGCTGCTGCCACCGGGCGCGCGCATCAGCCAGCGCATCCGCGCCCTGCTGCCACTGGGCCCATGCATCCTGCAGCTGCGCAGACGCCGCCTCGATGCGCGGGCGAGCTTCGTCGACCTGCGCTTGACCGTCGGCTATCTGCTGCTCGGCGCTCGAAAGCTGCTGCCGCGCGCGCTCTTGCTGCTCGGCAAGCTGCGCTGCGCCGCGATCGTACTCGGCCTGACCGTCGGCAAGCTGCTGCTCGCTTTGGGCGATGGTCGCAGCTGCGTCGTCGAGTTGCTGCTTCGCCTGGTCAAGCTGCGATTGCGCCTCCGTCTTCTGCGATTCGTATTCCGCGCGCTTCTGATCGAGCTGCTTCTGAGCTTCCTCCTTCAGGCCGTCCACGCGCGCCTGCTCGCGCTCGGGGGCTATCTCCTTGATGCGATCCTCCACCGCGGTCACGCACGCGTCGTACGCCTTGCTCGAGGCACGCTCGTCCGCAGCGCCCTTTACGGTGACGAACGCTTCCGTAAAGGGGAGGTCCGCCGAGAAATCGCTTTCCGGAACGTACATGAACTGCTGAATGGAGCCGGTTCCCAGCGTGGTCGAGCCCATGCTCGACGACGTGGCGTAGTACGGAGCGTTCACGAGTCCGACCACTTTGTACGTACGCGTTGCCAAAGTCTCGTCCATGTTTTGAACGCCCTCGACAACGGTAACGGTATCGCCGACGCGCACGCCCGAGTTCACCACAAGGTTTGCCGACAGCACGCACTCGCCCGCGCGTTCCGGCCACGAGCCCTCCACCAGGATGGGACGGTTGAGGTAGTCGGGATCGTCAGAGCGCGCATGCACGCCGTCGGACGTGTCGCTTTCGGACGCGGACGCAGGCAGCGAATGCACGCGCGTAGCGTATTGCTCGTCGCCAACGCGAACCATGACGTCGGTTTCGTACGCGGGCATGACGGACTCCACGCCGTCCACCTGGCGCAACGCGGCGATGTCGGCATCAGTGAGGCCCAGCGTCGAGAGAACGCGCACGTCCATCAACGCCGTGCCGTCGAAGAACTCGTCGGCAGCCAGCTTCATGTCCGGAGCCGTCATGCGAAGGCCGGCGTAGAACCCCGTCCCTAAGGCCACGATTGCCGCAATGGCCAAAAAGCGCCCGAGCGAATGGGTGATCGAGCGAACCGTTTCTTTAGCGAACGCGCTTTTCATAACGAACCGACTACCACTCGAGGCATTCGGCGGATACGGGCGATTCGTTCACCTGCGCGCTGGCTACGCGACCCTCGCGGATATGGATGACGCGATCAGCGATGCTGGTGAACGCCGAGTTATGTGTGATGAGCACAACGGTTTTGCCGGTGTTGTAGCACGTGTCCTGCAGCAGCCTCAGAATAGCCTTGCCCGTTTGATAGTCGAGCGCCCCCGTGGGCTCGTCGCACAAAAGCAGCTTCGGGTTCTTCGCCAGGGCGCGCGCGATGGCCACGCGCTGCTGTTCGCCACCGGAAAGCTGCGCCGGAAAGTTGTCCAATCGATGCCCCAGCCCCACCTGCGCAAGCACCGTAGCCGCGTCAAGCGGATCCTTGCAAATCTGGCTAGCAAGCTCCACGTTTTCAAGTGCCGTCAGGTTTTGCACCAGGTTGTAGAATTGGAACACGAAGCCGATGTCGTAACGCCGATAGTACGTGAGTTCCTTTTCGGAGAAGGCGCTGATCTCGCGGCCGTCCAGCATGATGGTGCCCGACGAGCACCCGTCCATGCCACCGAGCATGTTCAAAAGCGTCGTCTTACCGGCGCCGGAAGGACCGACCACCACCACAAGCTCACCGCGTTCGATGTCGAAGGTCATGCCGTCGACGGCAGCCACTTCGACCTCGCCCATGCGGTACACCTTGCGCACATCGCGAAACTCAACGAATGCCACGGCGGCCCCTTCCCTTGCGATTGTTCCGGACCCTCACGATACACCAACGACCCTGCCCGTACCAGCTGCGGGCGCGCTTCCGAACCAATTCGACAACCACACGGCACCCTGCGCGCCCTGCGCGCAGCGCGGGCGGGCAAGTAGAAGAGCCGGAGCAGGTGGCATGTCGAGGCGCAAGGTGCGGACGGGCGCTAGCGACGCTGTCCAGGCGGCAGGACGGGCGCAGGCGAAATGCGGGAAGGGAGGGGCAGGCGCGTAGCGGCGCAGGCAACCCGATCGGCAAGCCAACAGCGCACGTCCTGCCGTCGGGACTGCACCCCCACAAGCACGCTAGCGCACGAAAAACCGCCTTCGCTGGCAGGTTTTAACGGTTTGAGGTCGTTGGATCAGACCCTGGTCGAGCCGTCGCTTTGCGCGCTTTTCGTTTTACCTGGTCACAGCGTCGAGCTGTTGCGGCGTCCTTCCGCAGGCATGCATCCGAGCGGATTCGACCACCTCAAACCGTCAAAACCTGCCAGCGAAGGCGGTTTTTCGTGCGCACGCCTCCCCTCGAGCAGACGAACGCCCCGAACAAGGGAACCGCAGAGCGCTCAGGAAGCCAGAAGCCGAGCCGCCGACATCAACGTCGGACATCGTCGGCGCCGGGCGTCGCCCGAAAGCAACTCACGATGCGGGCGCGAAGCGCGCCGCCCGGCCGGGATCGAAAAGATCCAGGCCGCCGTATCTTTCGCTCGTGCCGCCCGACCGGGATCACCAAGGCGGCGGCCGCCCTGTCCCTCGCATCTAAAAAAGCGCCCCGCGTGTGCGGGGCGCTTTCGGCAAACCGTATGGTGAAACGGCTTAGGAAGCGAACAGCTCGACGTTCGTTCGATGCGCTAGTCTTTAAGTTGCTTAACGACTAGTCTACGAAGCGAACAGCTCGATGGTGTCGCCTTCCTTGAGCGTAACCATGGCCTTCTTCCACGTGCGGGTCTTACCAAGCTGGTAACGCACGCGCTTCGGCTTCGACTTCACGTTCAGGGTGTTCACCTTGACCACCGTCACGTCGAAGATAGCCTCGATGGCCTGACGGATCTCGACCTTGTTGGAGTCCTTGGCCACCTCGAACGTGTAGGTGTTCTTCTCCATCTGGTCGTAGCTGTGCTCCGTGATAACGGGGCGGATGATAACCTCGCGGGGATCCTTCATTATGCAAGCACCTCCTCGATGCGCTTCAGAGCGGCAGCCGTGAACACGATCGCCTTGTTGTCGATGATCTCGTACGTGTTAGCAGCGCCAACAGGCAGGATGTTCACCGTGGGGATGTTGCGGAACGACAGGTAGGCGTTCACGTCGTCATCGGAGATCACGATGGTCGTGCGACCCTCAAGCCCGAAGGCCTTCAGGATGGCAACGGCGTCCTTGGTGCAGGGCTTCTCGAAGTTGAAGCCGTCGATCACGTGCAGCTCGCCGTCGGCCAGCTTGGCGGACAGCGCAGAACGCATCGCCAGCTTGACCTCCTTGTTGTTCACGCGGAAGGCGTAGCTGCGGGGATGCGGACCGAACACGGTACCGCCGCCAGCCCACTGAGGAGCGCGGATGGTACCCTGACGGGCGCGACCGGTGCCCTTCTGGCGCCACGGCTTCTTGCCGCCGCCGCGGACCTCGCCACGGGTCTTCGTGTCATGCGTACCCTGGCGCCAGGACGCACGCTGAGCGCGCACAACCTGGTGCATGACGGGCACGTTCGGCTCGATGCCGAACACGGAGGGGGCCAGGTCGGCAGAACCGGCCTTGTTCCCCTTCGCGTCTTTGATGTCGATAGTCGTCATGTTGTTCAAGCTCCTTATTTCAATTCGCGCTCTACGCCATGCGGACGCGAACGATGCCGTTCTTGCTGCCGGGGATGGCACCCTTCACGAGGATCAGGTTCTGCTCCTCGTCGATGCGCACCACTTCGAGGTTCCGCACGGTGACGGTGTCGACGCCCATGTGACCCGGGAGCTTGAGCCCCTTGAACACGCGGGACGGCGTAGCGCACTGGCCGACCGAACCCGGAGCGCGATGGAAGTGAGCACCATGGCCGCCCGGACCGCCGCGGAAGCCCCAGCGCTTCATAACGCCGGCGAAGCCCTTACCCTTGGACGTACCCGTGACGTCGACCTTCTTCGTCTCGGCGAAAGCGGCAACCGTCTGCTCGTCGCCCACCTTGTACTCGCCGGCGTTCTCGACGCGAACCTCGCGCAGGTAGCGCGTAGGCTCCGTGCCCTGCTTGGCGAAGTGGCCAGCCATAGGCTTGTTGACCTTCTTCTCCTTGATGGTGCCGAAGCCCAGCTGCACAGCTTCGTAGCCGTCGCTGTCCTTCGTCTTCACCTGGCACACCTTGTTCGGCTCAGCCTGGATCACGGTCACGGGGATGACGCGGTCGTCCTCGCCGAAGATCTGGGTCATGCCGATTTTCTTACCATAGATGGCGTTGATCATATCGCACATCCCCCTTTACAGCTTGATCTCGATGTCGACGCCGGCGGGGAGATCGAGACGCATCAGGGAATCGACCGTGTTGGGGGTCGGCTCCAGGATGTCGATCAGGCGCTTGTGCGTGCGCATCTCGAACTGCTCGCGCGAATCTTTGTCGACGTGCGGGCCCTTGACGACGCAGTACAGGTTGCGCTCCGTCGGCAGCGGAATGGGACCGGATACTTTGGCACCCGTCTTCTGCGCGGTATCGACGATGAGCTTCGTGGACTGATCCACGATCTCATGATCGTACCCCTTCAAGCGGATGCGAATCTTCTGATTAGCCACTTACTTTACCTCCGTTATGCTCGCGCGCACGCCCTAGGCGTTGCCGCCGGCCTTGCTGATAATTTCTTCCGCCACGTTCTTCGGCACCGGATCGTACGAATCGAACTGCATCGTGTACGAAGCGCGGCCCTGCGTCGCAGAACGCAGGTCGGTGGCGTAACCGAACATCTCGGACAGCGGAACCTTCGCCTTGATGGTCTTGGCGTTACCGCGGTCGCCCATGCCCTGGATCTGGCCACGACGGCTGGACAGGTTGCCCATAACGTCGCCCATGTACTCCTCGGGGGTCTCGACCTCGACGGCCATCATCGGCTCGAGGATGACCGAGCCGCCCTTGCGCAGCGCGTCCTTGATAGCCATGGAGCCGGCCACCTTAAACGCAGCTTCGGAGGAGTCGACATCGTGGTAGGAACCGTCAACCAGCTCGACGCGGATGTCCACGACGGGGTAGCCCGCCAGCACGCCGGAGTTCAGCGCTTCCTGGATGCCCTTGTCGATCGGGGTGATGTACTCCTTCGGCACGACGCCGCCCACGATCTTGTTCTCGAACTCGTAGCCCTTGCCGACCTCTTCCTGCGGATACATGTTGATAACCGCATGGCCGTACTGGCCGCGACCGCCGGACTGGCGAACGAACTTGCCCTCGGCGCCCATGACCGGCTTGGTAGCCGTCTCACGATAAGCAACCTGCGGCTTGCCGACGTTCGCCTCGACCTTGAACTCGCGCAGCAAGCGGTCGACGATGATCTCGAGGTGAAGCTCGCCCATGCCGGCGATGATGGTCTGGCCGGTCTCCTGGTTGGTGGACACGCGGAACGTCGGGTCCTCTTCAGCCAGCTTCTGCAGCGCGACGCCCATCTTGTCCTGCTCGGCCTTCGTCTTCGGCTCGACGGCGATGTCGATAACCGGCTCGGCGAATTCCATGGACTCGAGGATGACCGGAGCGCTGTCGTCGCACAGGGTATCGCCCGTGGACGTAGCCTTCAGACCCACGACGGCAACGATGTCGCCTGCGCCGCAGGAGTCGATGTCAACACGCTGGTTGGAGTGCATCTGCAGCAGACGGCCGATGCGCTCTTTCTTGTCCTTGGACGCGTTGATCACGTAGGAGCCGGAATCCAGCTTGCCCGAGTACACGCGCAGGTAGGTGAGCTTGCCCACGAACGGGTCCGTCATGATCTTGAAGGCCAGCGCGCTGAACGGCGCCTTCAGGTCGGCAGGACGCTCTTCCTCGGCACCCGTATCGGGGTTCGTGCCCTTGATGGCGGGGATGTCGAGCGGGCTCGGCAGGTAGTCCACCACGGCGTCGAGCAGTTCCTGAACGCCCTTGTTCTTGTAGGCGGAGCCCACGAACACGGGGTTCATCTGGCAGTTGATGACGCCCTTGCGGATGGCGGTCTTCAGTTCCTCGACCGTCACCTCTTCCTCCATGAGCACCTTTTCCATAAGAGCGTCGTCGCAGTCGGCGGCGGCCTCCATCAGCTCCTGACGGCGCAGCTCAGCCTCCTCGGCGAACTCGGCCGGAATGGCGTCCATGGGCTCGGGGTAGGTCATGCCCTTGTCGTCGGCCTTGAAGTCCCATGCGGTCATGGTGACCAGGTCGATGACGCCCCAGAAGTTGTCCTCGGCGCCCATGGGCATCTGAGCGGCGATAGCGGCAGCGCCCAGACGGTCCTTCATGGTTTCGATGGCGTGGAAGAAGTCGGCGCCCACGCGGTCGTACTTGTTGATGAACGCGATGCGGGGCACGCCGTAACGCTCGGCCTGACGCCACACGGTCTCGGACTGCGGCTGCACGCCGGCAACGGCGTCGAACACCGCAACGGTGCCGTCGAGAACGCGCAGGGAGCGCTCGACCTCGGCGGTGAAGTCAACGTGGCCCGGGGTGTCGATGATCTGGAAGCGGTACTCAGCACCGTCCTTCTCCCAGAAGCAGGTGGTAGCGGCGGCGGTGATGGTCACGCCGCGCTCCTGCTCCTGCACCATCCAGTCCATCGTCGCGGCGCCGTCATGCACCTCGCCGATCTTGTGGGTCTTGCCGGTGTAGTACAGGATGCGCTCGGTCGTCGTCGTCTTGCCCGCGTCGATGTGGGCCATGATGCCGAAGTTGCGCGTTTGGTTCAGAGGGGATTTAGCCATGAGCGCGTGCCCCCTTAGAAGCGGTAGTGCGAGAACGCACGGTTGGACTCGGCCATTTTGTACAGATCCTCGCGCTTCTTCACCGACGCGCCGGTGTTCTCGGCGGCGTCCATGATCTCGGCGGCCAGGCGGGCCTTCATGGTGTGCTCCTTGCGCTTACGAGAGAAGTCGACGATCCAGCGGATCGCAAGCGTAGTGGCGCGGCGGGAGTTGACCTCCATCGGCACCTGGTAGGTAGCGCCACCGACACGCTTCGGCTTGACCTCGAGCGTGGGGCGGACGTTGTCCATAGCCTTCTTGAAGACGGCCAGCGGGTCGCCGCCGGTCTTCTCCTCGATGATGGCGAAAGCGCCGTAGACGATGCCTTCGGCGGTGGCCTTCTTGCCGTCAAGCAGGATCTTGTTGATCAACTGCGTGACAAGGCGGTTGTTGTACTGGGCGTCCGGCTGTACTTCACGGCGGACTGCTGCTGCACGACGCGGCATGTGTTCTCCTTTTTGTTCCTGCGCGCTTCGAGACGGCATTCTTTCCGTCCATTAGGCCCCCGTCGCCTCCCCCTTTGGGAAGCTGCGGTTTCGCGGCCCGCGCGACTTAATGGTTACTTACTTCGGGCGCTTGGCACCATAGCGGCTGCGAGCCTGCTTGCGGTTGTCCACCGCAGAGCAGTCGAGCGCTGCGCGGATGACCTTGTAGCGCACACCGGGGAGGTCCTTAACACGACCGCCGCGGATGAGCACCATCGAGTGCTCCTGCAGGTTGTGGCCGATGCCCGGGATGTAGGCCGTAACCTCCATGCCGTTCACCAGGCGCACGCGGCAGACCTTACGCAGAGCCGAGTTCGGCTTCTTCGGCGTGGTCGTGTACACACGGGTGCACACGCCGCGCTTCTGCGGGTTGCCCTTCAGAGCCGGTGTCTTCTTCTTGTCGACCGACTGCTTGCGGCCCTTGCGGACCAACTGGTTGATAGTAGGCAAAGCTTCTCTCCTTTTACCTCTTACTTGTCCGATTGCCTTTATACTGAAATAAGGAATCGCTTGTCGCATCGCCTTCCTGTGTGCTCAGCTGATTCACACAGGAAAACGCACGTCATTAAGACGCGAACGAGAACTCTACCACCCGCTATCAGGGTTGTCAAACGCCACGCATCCGGGAGTGTCCATAGGTATTGACATACGTTTGCGCAGGTAAAACAAATATCGAAGGCAAACGAACTACAAAATGTCCATTGTTTTCCAAATAATCGCGAAGAATTCTTGACAAGCATGCGGGCACGCTGGGCAAGACCGGGAGCGCGAACGGGGCGGGAGGCGCCGGGGGACGCGGGCGGGAGGGGTCCGGGCGGGGCGGGAGGCGTCGGGGCGTCCGGGCTGGGCGCGCTGGGCGGAGCAGGAGGCGCCGGGGCGCCTGGCGGAGCGGGCGGGCTGGACGGGCGGGGGCGCCGTGGGTCGTGGGCCAGATGCCTGAGGTCGTGGGCGGGGCGCCTGGCGGAGCGGGTGAGGTGCCTGGACGGGACCGAGGGTCGCGGGCGGGGCGGGCATCGGAACCGCACCCTGCCCCGCTTGCGCGCGAAAAACCGCCTTCGCTGGCAGGTTTTGACGGTTAGGGGTCGTCGATTCGCCTTCGCCGCCCTTTCGGCTGAAGGACACTTCGCATCGTACCTGGTCAAGAGTACGTGGCGAATCCTAGTTGAAAATAGCCGGCTTGCAGCGGGAGTCAAACGACCCCAAACCGTCAGAAACTACCAGCGGGAGCGGTTTTTCGTGCGCAAGGTCCCATCCCGGGCGGCGCTGATGGGCGAAACGCGCACGTAACGGCAGCGCGCAGACGCAATGCGCGCGGCAGCGCGACGCTCGAGCCATCGGCCACACGGTAGCAACCCGTGCCACGCGGCAGCAGCGCGCGGCGTGGGTCGCCGGCCACGCGGCAGCAGCGCGACGCTCGAATCGCCGACCGCGCGCGCGGCAACGGCCGCTCGAGCCGCCAAGCCCCGCCAGCGCCTACGAGCGGGCGGCCTGCCGCACGAGCTCTTCGGCCAGGCGCGCGGTGCCTTCCAGATCCTGCACGATAATGAACTCGTCAACGGAATGGAAGTTCGTCATGCCGATGCCCAAGGTCACGGCACGTACGCCACGCGCAGACAGGATGTTCGCGTCCGCGCCGCCGCCCGAGTAGCGAAACGCCGGTTCAAGCCCTGCCGCACGAGCGGCCGCGGCAACGCCCTGCACCAGCGGATCGGACTCCTGGTACAGCACGGGGCCGTAATCCTCGCGCCAGCTCACGTCCACCGAACCCCCGAAACGCGCGGCAGCCTCCTCGAGCGCGACGGTCATGGCCTGGCGCTGCGCATCGGCTCGGTCGCGGTACAGCGAACGGCACTCCCCCGCCAGCGTGCACGAGTCGGCCACCACGTTCACCTCGCGCCCGCCTTCGATGAGCCCGACGTTCGCCGTGGTCGCATCGTCAAGGCGCCCCAGACGCATGGCCGAAACAGCCTCCGCAGCCATCTGGATAGCGGAAACGCCCGCCTCGGGCTCCACACCGGCATGCGCCGCGCGGCCCGAGAACGCCGCGCGCAACGTGTAGTGGCACGGTGCGCCCAGGATCACGGTGCCCGGAGCGCCGTCGGCGTCGAACACGTAGCACGGCGCACCCGCAGGCAGCTCGTCTTCGGACAACGCGCCCGAGCCAAGCAGGCTCAACTCCTCGCAAGTGGTAAGCAGCACCGTCACCGAAGGCATGTCCTCGTCGGCTTCGATAAGCGAGCGCAATGCCTCGAAGATGCCCGCGACGCCCGCCTTGTCGTCGGCGGACAGAATGGTGTCTCCGGCAGACCGCACGACGCCGTCTTGGACCACCGGGGAAATTCCCGCGCACGGCTGCACCGTGTCCATGTGCGCGGAAAGCACGATCTGGCCCTTCGACCGACCCTCGCGATAGGCGATGAGGTTGCCCGTTTCCGAACCCGTTTCGCTTGCAGAATCGTCGAAACGCACCTTGAATCCCAGGTCAAGAAGCTCTTGCTGACAGCGCTTCGCCATAAGGCCCTCTTTGCGCGAGGGGCTTTCTATGCGAACGATCTCCAGGAACAGGTCGAGCAAACGGTTCGGATTCATGAGCTTTCCTTCGGGACGTGCGGACGGCTACGTTTCGATTTAGCCGCAACGGAGGCACCGGGGCACCCAATCGCAGCGAACTTCATTATAATCATCGGGGTAACCCGATGCGCGAAAACCCGGCAACGGGAGCGCAACCGCCGCCCGAACAACAAGGAGGCACCATGCTGCACGACCTTGTCAAAGCTTGCCGAAGCTACCGCCGATTCGACGAAGCCGCCCGCATCGAGCGATCGACGCTCGTTTCCTGGATCGATGCTGCCCGCTTGGTAGCTTCAAGCGGAAACGCCCAGCCGCTGCGCTACGCTCTGGTAACCGACGAGCACGCCTGCGAGAAAGTCTTCTCTTGCTGCGCATGGGCGAAGGCCCTCCCCGACTGGCCGGGGCCGGAGCCGGGAGAAAGGCCGAGCGCCTACATTGTGATCCTGAGCGACTGCGACCGCACGCTCGCCGACGTATTCACCGCCTGGGACGAGGGCATTGCCGCGCAAACCATCATGCTGCAAGCCGTCGAAGCCGGCTACGGCGGCTGCATCCTGGGATCTTTCAAGCGACGCAGCCTGACGCAGGCGCTGGGAATCGACGGGGATCGCTTCAAGCCCGATTTGGTGCTCGCCCTGGGAAAGCCCGCCGAAAAAGTGGTCGTTTCCACCATTTCCGCCAATGGAGCGACGGAATACTGGCGTGACGAGGCGAGCGTCCATCACGTCCCGAAGCGCCCTCTTTCCGACGTGCTTTTGTAAGGGCTGTCGCGCGGGGGCAAAGGTCGGCCTGCGCGGGCGGGGACCGCTGCCCGTGCGGACGCAGGCCGTCGCCTGCGGGACATTGGCTGTCGCGTGGGAACGATGGTCGCCGCCTGCACGAGCGGGAGCCGCCGCGTACGCGGGACGCAAGCCTCCGCCCGCGCGAGCGGGCTACAAGACGAGCAGTTCCTCTTCTCGCGCGGCATCCAGCCGACGGTTGCGCACGTACACGATCCAGTTCACCCCAATGCACACAAGGTTGATGAAGTACACGGCCAACACCCAGTTCACCGAGCCCGAAACGAACTTCGCGGCGATGCCCGCCAGGTAGCCGGCCGTAATCAACCCGATGAACTGCCAGCTTGTACCCGCTGCGGTTTCAGCCTTGAAGCTCTTGTACGCGTTGAGCGGCCACGACAGCCCGAAACATACGAGCATCGCAGCCTCCAGTATCTCCGCCATCCGCAGATCATCTCCTACGCGCGGCCTTTCCAGTCGCGCTCGCGCTTGCATTCCGACGGTAACGGTATACCCGCGCCCCTTCTGCGTCCAATATATTGATTATACTGAATTCATAATGCTGAACGTATGAATGAAGGCGGGGACTCTCATGGAGCTACAGCAACTGCGCTACTTTCACGAGGTGGCGCGCAGCGAGCATATTACGAATAGCGCCAAGAAGCTCCATGTGGCGCAACCAGCGCTCACGCAGACCATTCACCGGCTGGAGCAGGAGCTGGGCGTAAAGCTGCTCGAACGAGCGGGACGAGGCGTGCGCCTGACCGCGTGCGGACGCGCGCTCGACGAGCGCATCAGGCCGGTGCTGGCCGCCCTCGACTCCATTCCCGACGAACTCGCCGAGGTGTCCGGTCGCGAGAACGCCACGGTGCGACTGTCGATCTTGTCGGCCTCGGGCCTGGTGGTGGACGCGATAGCAGCATGGCGGTCCCAGCATCCCGACACGCGATTCGTGATCACCCAGCAAGAAGCTCAGGAGCATTGGGACATACGACTGAGCACTGAAGGAGTGAATCGACCGCATGGATCGACCTCCTTGCACGTGGAGCCGCCGCGCCTGTACCGCGAGCGCATTGGAATAGCAGTTCCCATCGAGCGGGCGGGACAAGGGCCCATCGACCTAGCCGATCTGGCCGAAGATCCTTTCATCTGCCTGGCGGGCAGCCGGGCGTTTCGGGAGGCATGCGACCGTCTATGCGCCGAAGCGGGATTCCGCCCCAGCGTGGCGTTCGAAAGCGACGGCCCGGAAGTGGTCAGGAACATGATCGGCCTGGGACTGGGCGTGGGGTTTTGGCCCGAGCGCAGCTGGGGAGCGCTCGGGGACGGCAACGCGCGCCTGGAGCCGCTTTCCGACGATCGCTTCGTGCGCACCATCAAGCTGGAGACGGCGCACCCCCTTCGAGAAGAAGCCGCGGCATTCCACGGCTTCTTGGCAACGTATTTCGATGAGCGTTGGCGGGAAGCTTCCCCGCTTGACGGCTAGGCGCCGAGAATCTTGGCGGCCACCTGCTTTTTGCGGCTGAGCACGCCGGGCATCCACGTGCCGCCTTCGCCCGTGCAGTTGATGCCGAACACGCGGTTCACGATGCGGCGGTTGCCCTCGCACATGAACTGGCTGCCCTCCGCCACGATGTCGGTGACCAGCAGCAGCACGAACTCGTAGCCGTGGTCGTCGCGCAGCTGGCGCATGTGGTCGCGAATTTCCTGCTCGCGCTTCATAACGGCCGGCAGGTCGACGGTCTCGTGCTGGGCGATGAGAACCGTGGCGTCGCCGATCTGGAATTCCTTGGCATCGGCGCCCACCAGCTTGTCGACCGGCATGTCGTCCTCGCCGCCGCGGCACTTGAACACGGCCAGTCCGAACTCGGTCGGATCGACGCCCGCGATGTCGGCCAGGTACTTCACCTGCTCGCGATCCACGTCGGTGGTCGTAGGCGACTTGAGAATGACCGTGTCGGTCATGACGGCGGACAGCAGCACGCTTGCGATGGACGCGGGTATCTCCACGCCGTGGCGACGGAATTCCAGGGTGACGATGGTGGCGGTCGATCCCACGGGCAGGTTGAGGAACTGGATGGGGTTGACCGTCATGACGTCGGCAATGCGGTGATGGTCGATGATCTCCACCACGTCGGCCTCCTCGATGCCGTTCGCCGCCTGGCGCGTCTCGTTATGGTCCACGAGCACCACCTTGCGACGGGGACGCACGGCCACGTCGGAGCGCGTGACGATGCCGATGGCCACGTCGTTGTCGTCGAGCACGACGGCTTCGCGCAAAGCGCTGGACATGAGGTCTTCGATGGCCTCCTTGAGAAGCCCTTCCTTGTCCAAAACCAGCACGTCGGTTTCGGTCATGTCGGCCACCTTCTGGCCGAGCGACGCGATAAGGTCGCCGGCAACGGCCATTTCGTTCGCGCCGCCCTCCTCCAGGGCGTCGGTAGCAGCGATGTAGCGCTCGGCGATCATGCGCGTGGTGATGAGACCGCGGTACGTGCCGTCGTCGTTGGTGACCACCAGCGCGCGCACGTTGTGCTGGCGCAGCAGGCGACCAGCCTCAAGCAAGGTTGCATCATGGCCGATGGAAATAGGGTTCGGCGTCATGACGTCGGCCACGCGCGCATGCACGTGGGCAACCACCTCGGGGGCCTGCAGGCCGCTGCGCTCCAGGATCCAGGCGCTCTCAGGCGGCATGGGGCCCAAACGGGCGGGGACGTACACGCGCTTCGGATCGGCATCGCCCGAAGCGCGCTTCTCCAATTCGTTCTTGAGATACGCGTACCCGACGGCCGCGCTGATGGAATCGTTGTCAGGATTCTTATGGCCCACGACGATGATGGGTGCCGGCATTGTTCGCTCCTTTACCGTGAGGCCCTTCCGCGCGTGCGGGACCTCTGCTCTCCGCCCAGTGATGTGCTCGGGATCAAAACGCCCGATTATGACCAGTTCAGTATAGCGTTGAAGCTTGAAGCGCAAGCCCCTACGGGCTTTTCGTCGTTAAAACTCACGAAAGTGCGGGTAAAACGATGCCCCATGCGCTACCATGGCGGCGACGAACGCAACGCGAAGGAGGACGAGCATGGCGACGCTCGGCTTAACCGACATCATCGGCCCCATCATGGTAGGACCCTCGAGCTCCCATACGGCGGGAGCTTTGCGCATCGCGTTCATGGCGCGCCGGCTCTGCCTTGCCGAACCGAGAAGCGTCGAGTTTCGTCTGCTGGGATCGTTCGCGCACACTCTGACCGGGCACGGCACCGACAAGGCGCTCGTGGCCGGCATGCTGGGACTGGCAACCGACGACCTGCGCATACGCGATTCGTTCGAGCTGGCCGAACAGGCGGGGCTCTCGTTTCGCTTCACGACTCTGCCCGATGCCGACGACTACGAGCACCCCAACACCATCGACATTCTCATGCAGGACGCCGCCGGCAACAAGATGAGCGTGCGCGGCGAAAGCGTGGGCGGCGGGGCGGCGGTCATCCGCCGCATCGACGGCATCGACGTGTACGTGACCGGCGAAAGCACGAGCATCGTCGTGCGCCAACGCGACGTGGCCGGAGTGCTGGCGCACATCGCGCAAAGCCTGAGCGAGCGCGGCGTGAACATCGCCACCACGCGCATGTATCGCGAGCGGCGCGGAGACACGGCCTACACCGTTCTCGAAACCGACCAAGACGTGGACGTTGCGGCGAAAACGGCCATCGAAAGCAACCCGGCCATCTACGACGTGCGCATCATTCCCGGCGACGCGGGCAGCGCGGCTCCGTGCGCCAGCGCCGGCGCCAGCGACGAAGGATGCGACGCGCAGCAGAGCGCTGAAGCGCTCGATCGTGCACTCCAGCGATTCGCGAATCTCGACTTCGCATCGGGCGCGGATCTGCTTGCCTGGTGCGAAACGAACGGCGCATCGCTCTCGGAGGCCTTTTTGGCCCGCGAGGCAGCTTTAGCAGCCAGCTTAGGACAGGCCGATACATCAAAATGCTATCTTGACCTGGCTCTTTCCGTTATGAAGCGCGCCGCAACGCAGCCCGTTCGCGAAACGCTGCCCTCGATGGGAGGTCTCCTTGGCGGCGAAGCGCGCAAGCTGACCGATCTGCGCGCCCGCGGCGAAGCGCTCTGCGACGACCAGCTTTCCGCCGCCATGACCTACGCTATGGCTGTACTGGAAACGAACGCGTCCATGGGCCGCATCGTAGCCGCCCCCACGGCAGGCTCGGCGGGCGTGCTGCCCGGCGTGCTGCTTGCCCTGCAGGATTCCAGGGGCTTCGCCGATGAAGACCTGGCGCGCGGCATAGCGACCGCGGCGGCCATCGGATACCTGATCACGCGCAACGCAACGGTATCGGGCGCAGAGGGAGGCTGTCAGGCGGAGATCGGGTCGGCGGCGGCAATGGCAGCCGCAGCTGCAGTGGAGCTTGCAGGAGGCACGCCCGCCCAGTGCCTGAACGCAGCGGGCAACGCGCTCACGAACATGATGGGGCTTGTGTGCGACCCGGTTGCGGGCCTGGTGGAAGTGCCCTGCCAGAAGCGCAACGCATCCGGAGCCGCAACGGCGCTCGTCAGCGCGCAGATCGCGCTGGCCGGCATTGGCAACCTGGTCGATTTCGACCAAACCGTGGCCGTCATGGACAAAGTGGGGCGTTCCCTGCCCTTCGAACTGCGAGAGAGCGCCCTTGGCGGCATAGCCGCGGCGCCGGCCGCTTGCGCCTGGTGCGCACAGTGCGGAGCCTGACAACGCGCCAGCGCAAAGGCGAACGGCACTAAACGAAGGGCGGGGCCGCTATCTCGCCGGCCCCGCCCCTTTATCTCGTTCGCGTCGTCGAACCCTAGCCCATTGCGAGGTCGGGGAACGCCTTCAGATCGATGGATTGAATGGCGATGCACGCCGGACCGCCCTGCGTGATGAACGCCGGACCCAAATCGTAGATGCCGAAACGGCAACCGGAGAACGCGGCCTTCAAGCGATCCATGGCCCAACCAGCACCTTCGGGATTGTCCGCATGGCTCACGCTGATGAAATGGCCTTCGCCGACGCCGCGCTTCTCAAGCTCGGCGACTACCGCCTCAACGCCCTTCTTGAAGCTGCGGGCAATAGCCAAGCGCTCCAGGCGGGTGCCATCATCGGTTTGGCACATGACCGGAGCCGCTTTCACCAGATGCGCGAACTTCGCAGCCAGCGGCGTCAAGCGACCCCCACGACGCAGGTACTCGAAATCCTCCGGCAAAAGAAACGAGTGGGCGCTCGCGATCATGGGGCGCAGGCGCTCGATCACGTCAGCTGCATGCTCGCACCGCTTCGCCAGCTCCACGGCGGCCAGCGCCAACGCACGATGGGGCGCGCACAGCGTTGCCGAATTCACCACGTGCACGCGCTCGGGGTGCGGAGCCTGCTTCGCCAATCCGTGCGCCACGCCGTACGCGCCGGACAGACCGTCGGCCATGGTGATGTGCAGCACCTCTTCTTCGGTGTCGTACGCTTCGAGCGTCAGATGCGGCGGAGGACAGGAGCTTTGCGGCATCGCGCCGGCACGCACGCGCGCGAGGAAGTCCTCGGTTGTGATCTCCTCGTATTCAAGCCACGTCTCGTTGTCGATGGTCACTGCAAGCGGCAGAATCTTCATACCGCGCGCTGCACCCTGCTCGATAGAGTACATGACGGAGGAATCGGCTACGATCCTCATGGGGGTCCCCTTCTCTCGTATATCAACCCTGCCTGCACTGAGGAATTCACTTAGCGCTACAGGAGTATTTTCATAATGACGGGCAAGGAAACCGATGGCAAGTAAAAATGTGAATTATGCACAGCTACACCGAAACTCGCACATCAGACGCATCATGTGCACGCGCTTAACGCGCAGCGCCCGCCGCGTTGCTCGGCGGGCGCTGCATGCACGGGCTTTTCCGGAAGGTCGCGCGCTACCCGTTCAATTTGACGATAGGCGCGTAGTCCTTCAGGAGCTTCTTCGTCTGGCCCGTTTTGGCGAACTTGATGTAGAGCGTGTCGCCGTCCACCTTCGTCACCTTGCCGCGGCCAAACGTCTTGTGGTCCACGGTGTCGCCGACCGCAAACGTCATTTTGGCCGCAGACTTCTTCTCGGCACCGGGACGCACGTACGAAGAGGCTACGCGGCTCGTGCGCGCATCCGAGCGACCCGCCGAGCCCGACGCGCTCGAGCGACCGAACACGCGACCGCCGCCCGCCTCGGTCCCCGACCCGGCGATGCCCTTGCGGCTGCCGCGTTTCTCCCAGCCCGTGCCGCTGAAGCCGGCCGAGCCCACGCCCGTGGTCTGGCGCAGCTCCATAGGGATCTCCTGGATGAAGCGCGAAACGGGGTTCGACGAGGTCTGGCCGAAGATCTGACGCGCGTAGGCGCAGGTGAGGAACAGCTTCTTGCGGGCGCGCGTGATGGCAACGTAGGCAAGGCGGCGCTCCTCCTCGATGCCGGCGGCATCGTTCACGCTGTTCATGTGCGGGAACAGCGTTTCCTCCATGCCCGCCACGAACACGCAATCGAACTCCAAGCCCTTCGACGAGTGCACCGTCATGAGCGTGACCGCCATGCCGTCTTCAGCCACGGTGTCCAAATCCGTGCGCAGGCGCACCCACTCGATGAAGTCGGCCAGCGAGTCGCCGCGCAGCACGCGCACGGGAGCCGCTTCGGCATCCTCGCCGGCGGTGGGGGCGGCGTATTCGGCATCCTCTTCGTCGTGCGTGTCCACGAACTCGTCCACAACGCCCAAGAATTCCTTGATGTTCTCGATGCGGCCGATAGCCTCGTCGGTGCCTTCGGCCTGAAGGGCGGCGATGAGGCCGCTCTTGTCGATGACGGCCTCGATGACCTTGCGCAGGTCGCCGCCGTACGATTGCGCCTCCTTGATAAGGCCCACGAACCCGCCGATGGCCTGGCGCGTGGCCGCGCGCAGCTCCGGATCCACGATGGCAAGCTCGGCCGCGTCCATGAACGTCATGTCCATCTCGCGCGAGAACTGCTCGATGCGCTCGATGCTGGCCTTGCCCACGCCGCGGCGCGGCACGTTGATCACGCGCTTGGCCGCGATGTCGTCGGCCGGGTTCACGATGAGCGTGAGGTAGGCCATGACGTCGCGGATCTCCGCGCGATCGAAGAAGCGCGTGCCGCCGACGATGCGGTACGGCACGCCGGCGCGCAGCAGCATATCTTCCAGCATACGGGACTGGGCGTTGGTGCGGTAGAACACGGCCATCTGGTTGTACGTCAGGCCGCGTGCGCGCTGCTTCTCGATTTCGCCGGCCACCCAGCGGCCCTCGTCGCGTTCGTCGGACGCCATGTACACCTGGATCTTGTCGCCCTCTTCGGCATCCGTGAACAGCTTTTTCGCCTTGCGGTGCTGGTTGTTGGCGATAACGGCGTTCGCAGCCGCCAAAACGTTACCGACGCTGCGGTAGTTCTGCTCCAACTTCACCGTGTGCGCGTTCGGGTAGTCCTGCTCGAACTCAAGGATGTTGCGGATGTCGGCGCCGCGCCAGCTGTAAATGGACTGGTCGTCGTCGCCCACCACCATGATGTTCTTGTGCTTCGCGGCCAAAAGCCCCGTGATGGCGTACTGGGCGTGGTTCGTGTCCTGGTACTCGTCCACCATGATGTAACGGAATCGATCCTGGTAGGCGTCCAGCACGTCCGCATGGTTCTTCAGCAAAAGGAACGCGTACAGCAGCAGGTCGTCGAAGTCGAACGCGTTCGCGGCTTTGAGGCGCTCCTGCAGCTTCGTGTAGACGCGCGCCGCCACCTTCCCCACCGGGTCGCTGGCCTGCTTCTCGAACTCGGCGGGCACCACCAGCTCGTTTTTAGCCGTGGAGATGCGGTTCATGAGCGCGTTGATCGGGAAGCGCTTCGGGTCGATGTCGAGCTCGGCCATGATCTCTTTGTACAGGCGCTTCTGATCGTCCACGTCGTAGATGGTGAAGTTCTTGGTGAAGCCCAGCTTTTCCGCGTCCGCGCGCAGGATGCGCACGCACATGCTGTGGAACGTAGCCACCCACATGCCGCGGCTGCGCGGGCCCACCAGGCCGGTCAGACGCTCGCGCATCTCGGCGGCCGCCTTGTTCGTAAACGTGATGGCCAGGATCTCCCACGGGGCAACGCCCAGGTTCTCGATCAGGTTCGCGATGCGGTACGTCAGCACGCGCGTCTTGCCGGACCCGGCGCCAGCCAGCACCAGAAGCGGCCCGTCGGTGGTCACGACCGCTTCGCGCTGCGGTCCGTTCAGGGTTTCGATATCGATTGGCATGTGAGCAGTCTCCTTGGCATGGAGGTGAAATGAGCCTTCGTATTCTACCCCTTTTCCCCAAGGCGCCCAAGCAAACGCGCGCAATCTGCGCAAGGAGGGCGAGGCGCGCTGCCGAGGGTTGCCGAGGGTTGACGGGAGCCGTCGAGGGTCGAGGCATCGAGGGTCGCGCCGTCGATGCCCCGGCCGCCTCGCCGCAGACGCGCGCTCTAGGCGAGCGCCTCCACGAGCTCGTCGGATCCGCCGCCACGCGAATCCGTGCGATCGGCTCCCAGCGAGTCACCCCACATGGACAGCTCGGCCCCATGCTCTACCAGGTTGGAGCATTCGTTGCCCGCGCGCTCAAGGCACAGCAGCAGCTGGTTGTACACCGCCTTGTTCTCAGGAGCGCACTGCTGGCTGCTGACCCGGCGGAAGTGATCCTTGCGCGCCTTGCTCTGGCGCTTGATGATCTGACGGCGGCGCTCGTCGAGCACGCGCTCCGACGCCACGTCCTGATCGCTCAGGAACTGCAGGACCGCGCCGTACATCTCGGCCACCATGGCCGCGCTCTCGCCCAACTCCTGGCGCGCCTCGTCCGAGAATTGCTTCTTGGACGACAAGCGCTCGCTGTAAAGCGCGGACACTTCCCCGCAGCGCGCGCCGATGCGCCCCACCGCGTCCACGATGAACATGAGGTCGGAAATCTCGGCCGCTTGCTTTTCGCTGGTCGCGCCGGCCGACAAAAGCTCCACCGCGTAGTTCGCAAGCTCGGTTTCCGCAGCCTCCACCGTTGCGCAATCGGCCTTGAGCGCCTTGAGCGCGGCTGCATCCTTATTCGCGATGGCCTCGGGCAACGCCGTCAGCATGTCGCGCACTTTCTCGCAGTACTTCTGCAGCTCTTCGCCGAACATCCTGATGGCGAACACCGGCTGACCGACGATCTTGTCGTCCAGGTTCACAAGGGCGTCCTGGTCATGCTCGCCGCCCTTGCCGGGCACCAAAAACGTGACGATCTTCACCATCACTCCGATGAACGGCAACCACAGCAGCGTGCACACGACGTTGAACGTGGTGTGCGCGTTCGCGATTTGGCGCGCGATGACGTCCAGCTCGGGACCGGGCGTCAGGAACTGCACGAACTGCACGATCACGGGAACGAACCAGATGAACACCAGCGCGCCTGAAATATTGAACACGCTGTGCGCCACCGCCGTGCGCTTCGCGTCGCGCGATTGCCCGATCGAAGCCAACAGCGCGGTAATGGTGGTGCCGATGTTGTCGCCCAGCAGGATGGGAATGGAGCCCGCAAGGCCCAGCACGCTGGTCACGCCGTCGGGGCCGGCCTGCGAGGCGAAGCTTTGCAGCACGGCGATGGTGGCGCTGGAGCTTTGCACCACAAGCGTCATCACCGTGCCCACCACCACGCCGAGCGCGGGGATGTCCTTCACCTGCTCGATCATGGCCAGGAACACTTCGCTTTGCGCAAGCGGCTTCATGACGGCACCCATGGTGTCGATGCCCACGAACAGCAAGCCGAACGCGAACACGGTCTGGCCGATGTTCTTGATGCGCTCGTCTTTCGCGATGAACCACACGATGAAGCCCACGAACACGATGAGCCAAATGTAGTCGCTCAGCTTGAAGGCCATGAGCTGCGCGGTCATCGTGGTGCCGATGTTGGCGCCGAAGATGACGGCGATGGCTTGGCGCATGGTCATAAGGCGGGCGCTCACGAATCCGATGGCCATGACCGTGGTGGCGCTGGAGCTTTGCAGCACGGCGGTGGCTACCGCGCCGGCCAGCACGCCGAGCACGGGATTCGAGGTGAGCAGGGAAAGGATGGACTTCATTTTGGCGCCTGCGGCTTTTTGCAGGCCCTCGGACATCATGTTCATGCCGAACAGGAACACGGCCAGTCCGCCCAGCAGGCCGAACACGGTTTCCATCGGAGCGTTCACGCGGGACTCCCCTTCGCATCATCGGTTACAAGCGTCAATGCACGCGAAGCGAAAGGATACCGGGCGAACGGTAAGGCCATTGTCAAGGGAATGTAAAGTTCAGGTAAAGTTTTTACAATTGGGCGAATGAGGGGATCGACGCCATGCTGCGAGGGACATGGCGCAGCGAGCGAGAGGCGCGCCGACGGCGGGTCAGCGGCGGGACGGCGGCGGGACGGGACGGCTGAGGGACGGGACGGCTGAGGGACGGGACGGCGGCGGGCGCCTTGCCTGGGCGCACAGTTTTGCCCCCAATGTTACGCTCAAACGCACGTCGAGGCCCGCCCGGCGACGACGAGCATTTGCGACCAGGCAAAACGCAGGGCCATATTGAAGCCGGCTTCTCGGTTTGCTCCCCGTGCGCAACATTGAGGGCAAAACTGTGCACGAAGAGGGTAACGCACCCACTCGACCCCCTGCCCATTCGCCCGAACAGCGCGGAAGCGAGCGGCCCCCTTCGGCGGAAGCGAACGGGCCCTTCGGCAGGAGCGTCGAAGGGCCCGGGTCCGGCGTCGAGGCGCTTTGCCGTTTGCTGACGGCGAAGCGCTACACGATCTTCTTCCCGAACACGGCCGCGATCTCGCGCAGTTCGGCGATAAGGTCCCTGAACTGGGACGGGGTCAGCTGCTGCGGGCCGTCGGACAGAGCCGCCGGCGGATTGGGGTGCACCTCGATCATGATGGAGTCGCAGCCCACGGCCACGGCAGCCTTCGCCAGCGGCGGCACCAGGTCGCGCACGCCCGCCGGATGCGAGACGTCCACGCACACCGGATACAGGCTCTGCTTGTGCACGACCGGCACGGCCGAGATGTCCAGCGTGAAGCGCGTGGCCGTTTCGAACGTGCGCAGGCCGCGCTCGCACAGCACCACGTTGTCGTTGCCTTCCATGGTGATGTAGTCGGTTGCCGACAGCCACTCGGAAATGGTGCCCGCGAAGCCGCGCTTGAACAGCACCATCTTGTGGGAGTCCTTCGTCACCTGGCCGATGTTCTTCAGCAGGCTGAAGTTCTGGAAGTTGCGCGCGCCCACCTGCAGGCCGTCCACGTAGGAGTGGACCATCTCGCAGTGCGCGGAGTCCATGACCTCGGTCAGGGTTTTCAGGCCGTACTTTTGCCCGGCATCCTGCATGATCTTGAGGGCTTCCTCGCCCAGGCCCTGAAACGAATGCGGGTTCGTGCGCGGCTTGAACGCGCCGCCGCGAATCCAGGTGAGGCCCAGATCGGCGATGCATTCGGCCACTTCTTCGAACTGTTCTTTGCTCTCGACGGAGCACGGTCCGGCGAAGATGGTGATCTCGTCGGATCGAGTGCCGTAATCCGGCAGTTTGGTTGCTATCTGTTCGCTCATACCGACGGGGTCTCCTTCATCACCTTAAGAATGCTGGCATAGATCTCACGCAGGTTCTCGTTGTACAGGGGACCCTCGTTATAGCTGTTCAGTTTCGCGAAGATCTCCTCTTCGCGCCGCGGATCGTACAGGCCCAGATGAGCACCGGGCTTGAGACCGCGAATGACCAGCGAATGACCGGCGCGCTTATTGAGCAGCGCGACGATCTGACGATCAATCTCGTCGATCTTGGCACGATGTTCTTGGATCTCCGCGAAGGAGCTGTTCTCTTCAGACATCGGCTTTCCTCTCATGACTCTTATGCGGTAACGAGCATGGCCCTTGGCGCCCGGCGGGCGACCGGCCCTCGTGTGGTTCAGTATGATAGCAAAAGCGACGGGCCAGAACGGCCCGCCGCGTCAATATTTGCTAGGAAGTTCCTGGGTGAATGGCCAGTGCGGCCGACGGACGTCGCCTTACGGCAGCATGCCCATGGACTCGAAGGCGAAGTAGCCCAGCACCAGCACGCCCACGACGATGCGGTACCAGCCGAACACCGTGAAGTCGTTTTTCTTGATGTAGCCCATGAGGAACTTGATGGAAACGACCGACATCACGAACGCAGACACGATGCCCACGATCAGGACCACGATTTCCACCTGCGTCATAACCAAGCCGGCCACGAAGAACTTGAGGGCTTTCACCAGGCCCCATCCGAACATGATGGGAATGGCCAGGAAGAACGTGAACTCGGCCGCCGCGGTGCGCGAGCAGCCCGACAGCATGCCGCCGATGATGGTGGCGCCGGAGCGGCTGGTGCCCGGGATGATGGCCAGAACCTGGAAGCAGCCGATCTTGAGCGCGGTCTTCCAGTCAATGTCGTCGACGTTGGTGATCTTGAACACAGAAGCCTCAGCCTCTTCGGCGAGGTCGGTCTGCGAAGCGCGCGCATGGCGGCCGCGCGGCGCCTCCAGCGCAGCTTCGGCCTCGCGCAAGCGGCGGCGGTTGCGGCGCTCGAGCACGATGAACACGATGCCGTACAGGATGAGCATGGCGGCGACGGTCACTTTGTTGTAGAAATGCTCGTTCACCCAGTCGTCGAACAGGATGCCGATGATGGCCGCGGGGATGCAGCCGATGGCGACCATGCCCCACAGGCGCCACGTGCTTTTCTTCTCGACCGAAGTTTTCTTCGGCGAGAAGGGATTCAGCTTGTGGAAGTACAGGATGAGCACCGCCAGGATGGCGCCCAGCTGGATGACCACCAGAAACAGCGCCAGGAACGCATCGGACACTTGCAGCTTCACGAATTCGTCCACCAGGATCATGTGGCCGGTAGACGAGATGGGCAGCCATTCGGTGATGCCCTCGACGATGCCGATGAGCAGGGATTTCAATGCTTCGATGATCATGCGTGCAGTACCTCTGATTGCTTTCGGGTCGAATAGATGCGCGCGGACGTTGGCCGCGCCTGGTTGCTAGCGCCGGCGTTGGTGGTGATCCTGCAGTGCCGCGATGGCCAGCAGCGCGACCGACAGGCACAACCCCATGAGAACGAACTGGGGAAGCTCCTGACCGAGCGCCATGGTGGCAAGCGCGACGAGCGCGATGACGAGCGCGACGAGCTTGCACAGGTAGGAGATGCGGTCGTTGAACGAGGCGTGCAGATCGCGACGATGCCGGTCGGCGTCGGGACGCTCCCCTGCTTGCGGCGAGGCCGCCTGGGGCTCAGGCGCTCCCGTCGCGCTGGGTGCGGCCTCCGCTTCCGCAGACGCGGGCGCAGGCGCAAGCACGGACGCGGACGCAGGCTCGTCGAGCGTCGATATGTCGTCTCGCACGTTCTCCATGGCAGGGATTGTACCCGAGGATGAGCGTCGGGGTCGAAGAAAACAAACAGGCCCCATGAACCGGAACAAGCAAAGAAGGCGGAACTTCGCCGGCTGTCTCGCAACCGGTGGGCAGACCGGCACCTACAAGTCGGCGTTAAAGTAATCCGAGTCGATCTCCTTCACTTGGAACACCTTGCGCGTGTACACTCCCAGATCACGCTCTATCATCATGCGCACAAGCTGCTCTCCATCAATAAGCGCGATTTTCGCGTGAACGCATCGCTCGGCGCATTCGACGGCTCCTGCCGAAAATCGCGACGTCGTCACGAACACGCCCTTGCTCACGCCATTCAATGCGCCGATGAACGCCTGAATCTCCGGACGCTGCACGTTGTTGCCCTTAGAGTAACGCTTCGCCTGAACGAACACGCGGTCGAAGCCGAGGCTGTCCTTGTAGATTTTTCCATCAATGCCTCCATCGTGGCGATAGGGCGTGCGCGCGCCCTGTCCATACCCCAGTCGCTCCATCAGGTCGACCACCAGCTGCTCGAAGAATTCGGGGCTTCTATCCAAAATGGTAACCAGAAGTTCCTGCTTCAACTGAGCATCGATCTCTTGATGCGCAGCGGTCATGATTTCGAACGGGGGCTGCGCAAGAGCCTCCGATGGCGCAACTTCCCCTTCCCCAAGATTCGAGCAGTCCGTCGCAACCGAAATGCCGCCATCCGACGCCTCGCCTGCTTCAGGAGCAGAAAAGCCTTCTCTTTTGACGCGGGACGCCTCGGCAATGACTTGACGACCGAGCGTTTCGCCGTCAATGCCGGACAAAAGAGCCGATCGTCCTTTTTCGGACAAAGAATATACCCCACGCGTAACGCGTTCCAGATATCCCGCGGCAGACAAATTCGACACAGCCCAGTCCGCGCGACTTTGGTATACCGGAACACCACTTGAGGTAAGCAGGGCGCGCTCGCTAGCAGAAAGTTTGCAGACATCGGCCAAGTAAGCCTTCGCCTCCACTCGACCAGCTTCTTCAACAGCAGCAAAGAACTCGAGCACCGGCTTATGCGTTTCATACTGAGACGGAATGGGCATGTCAACCGCTTTCCACTAGAGAGGCCTTCTTGTTTGCGCTTCAGCATTGTACGCCATGATGCGGGCATGCAGGGTTCGCATCATCAACTGAAAGGCCCCTGCCCCGACGAGGCGCAAAATGGCGTCTTCGTGCAAACTACGTGGGGAATCCCCGGCGGAAACATACTGGAAACGCAGGGCGGGAGGGGTTTCGTGTAAGATTGGCGGCGAACGAAGGCAAGGCGGGCGCGCCCGGTCCCGCGCCGCCCGTGCAAAAAGGAGCGAACATGACCACAGCATCATCCGACCAGAAGGTTATCGTCGTCGATTTCGGCGCGCAATACGGGCAGCTGATCGCCCGCCGCGTGCGCGATCTGGGCGTGTACTCGGAAATCGTCCCGTGCGACATCGCCGCCGCCGAAGTGCGCGAAATGAAGCCGGCGGCCATCATCTTGTCGGGCGGCCCGGCCAGCGTGTACGCCGAGGACGCACCGTCCATCGACCCTGAGATCTTCGAGCTGGGAATTCCGGTGCTGGGCTTTTGCTACGGGCAGCAGATCATGGCCGTGACGCTGGGCGGCACCGTGGGCCATACGGAAAAGGGCGAGTACGGCGCGGCCGAGCTCGAGCGCTGCGACGCGGGCGCATCGCAGCTGTACGGCGAGACGCCGGCCGAGCAAACGGTGTGGATGAGCCACCGCGACGCGGTTGCGCACGTGCCCGCAGGGTTCGCGGTGACGGCGAGGACCGAGACGTGCCCCGTAGCCTCGATGGAATGCGCCGAGCGCAGGTTGTACGCGACGCAGTTCCATCCCGAGGTGCGCCACACGCCGCACGGCGACGAGCTGCTGAGGAACTTCCTGTTCGGCATTTGCGAGCTGGAGCGAAACTGGACCATGGACTCCATCATCGACGATGCGGTGGAGGCCATCCGCGCGCAGGTGGGCGACGCTCGCGTGATTCTGGGCCTTTCGGGCGGCGTGGACTCCTCCGTGGTGGCCGCGCTGTGCGCACGGGCTATCGGCAAGCAGCTGACCTGCGTGTTCGTGAACCACGGCCTGCTTCGCAAGGACGAGCCCGAAGAGGTGGAGGCCGTGTTCACGAAGCAGTTCGACGTGGATTTCGTGCACGTGCACGCCGAGGATCGCTACGCGGCGCTGCTGGCCGACGTGGTGGATCCCGAGGAAAAGCGCACGATCATCGGCACCGAGTTCTGGAAGGTGTTCTTCGACGAGGCGCAGAAGCTGGACGGCGTGAGGTTTTTGGCGCAGGGCACCATCTACCCTGACATCATCGAGAGCGGCGCGCGCAAAACCGGCGGCAAGGCGAGCACCATCAAGAGCCACCACAACCTGATCCCCTTCCCCGAAGGCGTGCATTTCGACCTGATCGAGCCTTTGGACCACTTCTTCAAGGACGAAGTGCGCGCGCTGGGCACGGCGCTGGGACTGCCCGATCACATTGTGCATCGCCAGCCGTTCCCGGGGCCGGGTCTGGCCATCCGAATCATCGGCACGGTGACGCGCGAGAAGCTGGCCATCCTGAAGGAGGCGGACGCCATCGTGCGCGAGGAGCTGGACGCGTACAACGTGGCTGTGTTCGAGCAGACCGGCGAGCGCAACGGCGAAGGCAGCGTGTGGCAGTACTTCGCGGTGCTGCCCGACATCAAGAGCGTCGGCGTGATGGGCGACGAGCGCACGTACGGCTATCCCGTGATCCTGCGCGCCGTGGAGTCGAGCGACGCGATGACCGCCGACTGGGCGAAGCTGCCCTACGAGGTGCTGGCGCGCGTGAGCGGCCGCATCGTGGCCGAGGTGCCGGGCGTGAACCGGGTGGCGTACGACATTACGAGCAAGCCGCCGGCGACGATCGAGTGGGAATAGTTATTGATACATTTTCGTATCAATGCGTGACCTAACGCACCCCTTGAGAAACACCAGCTCAAGGGGTGTTTTCATATCTATTAATTAGCCATCGAATACAAATTAGTAATAACGTGACCCACAAGAATGAAGTCGATATGAAGTCGTTTTGCAAGTGGCTAACAGGTTGGAATACCTGTTCTCACCTGCATTTTTTTCCAAAAGTGTCATAGCTAATGCGGAATATCGATTGATACGAATACGTATCATTACCTGCAAAAACCGCGATGCAGGACTCCGTACAACCCGTTAGCCACCTGCAACTGCGTAATTGATACGAATACGTATCATTTTTTACTACCCAATTTTTTTCGGTTTGGGTCACGAACGGGTCACGGCATAAAAATGGCCCCTGACGAGGCCATTTGAGCATATGTTGCAGCCGTTAGGCTTGGAACGAATCCTTCCAGGCGACGTATTCATTGCGTGTCAGCTCGTCATCCTTCAGATCCCTGTTGTTTCTGTACCAGTGGTGAAGCGCCCTCGCCAAAGCCTCCTGATCCTCGTTCTCAAAGCTCTCCGGCAAGGCGAGAACCACCGTCCCGCCTACCTTGATAGGCTCGAGGCAGAACGCCTCCTCCAATTCGAACAATATGTGTATCGCATCATTCGCATCGCTTCCCCAGTCGGATTTCAGGGACGAGGGGTTCACCTCAAGGCAGCGTGCGATCTCGGCAATCATGGGGTCTTTCGGCGTGCGCTCCCCGTATTCGTACTTGCGCAGTGAGACGGCGGAGATGCCAAGCATCTCGGCGAACTGCTCGGCGGTGTAACCGCGTTCTTTCCTGATGCGATGGATCTTCTCTCCGATCTTCATCGGGCCTCCTGACCTGTAATACCAAATGTGTTTTTCGGCGAATCTCGACGAAATAGTTCATTGATACATAATTGTATCAGTTATTGTGTCTGTAGTACTGATACGTTTTTGTATCAATAGAAAGGACACAACGATGGATGGAAGACTTATCACGGCCAAGGAAGTGGCCGAAGACTTGGAATGCAGCATGCAGCACGCCTACAAGATCGTAAGGCAGCTCAATGCTGAGCTTACCGAAATGGGCTGCTTCACGATGCGGGGAAAGACGAACCGCAGCTACTACGAGGAAAGGCTCTTCGGGAGAATCGACGAAATCGACCTGAGCGAGCTCGAGACAAGGGCCGGCGATGAGCGTTAGGAAGGACGAGAAGAGGGGCACCTGGCTCGTCAAGCTCCACTACACGAACCATGACGGAGAGACCGTCGACTCGACGAAGCGAGGCTTCAAGACCAAGGGCGAGGCCCTGGCATGGGAGAGGGACTTTCTGGCCAATGAAGCGCGGTCCACGAGCATGACCTTCGAGCAGTTCGTCGGGGTCTACGCGGAAGACGTTCGTCCGAGGCTGAGGGAGACCACATGGCGCAGCAAGGAGTACATGATCAACGAGAAGCTCATCCCGTTCTTCGGCGAGATGAGGGTCGTCGACATCACATCGAAAGAGATCATGGACTGGCAGAACAGCCTGCTGAAGGCAAAGGACGAGAACGGGAAGAAGCTCTCGGAGACCTACATCAGAACGGTGGAGAACCAGCTCTCCGCAATCCTCAACCACGCCGTACGGCATTACGGACTTCCCGCAAACCCCCTTCAGAAAGCCGGAAGGGTCGGTGAGAAGCAGGGAAAGGAGATGAGGTTCTGGACGACGGACGAGTACCTGAGGTTCTCCGAGAAGGTCATCGACCGGCCCGAGATGTTCTACGCCTACGAGATCCTCTACTGGTGCGGCCTGAGGGAGGGCGAGCTGCTGGCCCTGACCGCCAAGGACATCGACATTGAGAACAGGACCATCAGCGTGACGAAGTCCTACTCCCGCCTCGACGGAAGGGACATCATCGGCCCTCCGAAGACCAAGAAGTCCGAGCGAGTGATCGCCCTGCCCCGCTTCCTCGCGCAGGAACTCCAGGAGTACATGGAGATGGAATGCGACATCAAGGAAGACGACCGCCTCTTCCCCTTCACGAAGTACGCGCTCAGCAACACGCTGAAAACCGCTGCGAAGCTTGCCGGTGTGAAAGAGATAAGGGTCCATGACCTGAGGCACAGCCATGTCTCGCTTCTGATCAACCTGGGCTTCACCGCGGTCGCGATCGCCGACAGGATGGGCCACGAGAGCGTGCACATCACCTACCGCTACGCCCACCTTTTCCCGAACCAGCAGAGGAACATGGCAGACGTGCTTGACGCGCTCATGAATGCGAGGAGTGAGAACCATGAGCGTTAAGAATCTGGACAGAGAGGGGCGATGGAGGGACATCACCATCGGCTTCAGGGTCTCGGAAGAGGAGAACGAAAGAATCAACCAGCTCGCAGCCCTTAGCGGCATGACGAAGCAGGCCTTCATCATCGACCGGCTCGAGGGAAACGAGATAACCGTGCTTGCCACGACCAGGGTGCAGAAGGCCCTAGCGTTCCAGGCCAAGAGGATCGCTGACGAGCTTGCAAGGGTCGCTGCGGGCTCCCCGGTCAACGCAAGGCTCATGGACGTCTCAGGCGCCATCCTCGACGTCCTCAGGCAAATGAACGACCAGGGCATGGCCATCGATACCCTTGCCGACGGGCTGACCATTGAGGATATGGAGCTATCGGATCTGCGCAGGACCATGACGCCTGATATGAGGCAGATTCCTCTGACGCCCGAGAAAGTGGAGCCCGTCGCCGACGCAGAGAAGAGAAAACCCGAAAGACGCAGGAGAAGTACGAAGGGAATGTTCAAAAAGGACAAGAGATGATTCCTCGAAAGCTCACGGGAAACGCATCCGTGGACGCCATCGCCACGATGGCCATAAGCGGCAACGTCATCCCCGCGACCTGGTACAAGACAATTACTACCGCCTCTGGCAAGGCCGACCTGGCAGCCATCAACATCCTCTCGGACGTCCTCTACTGGTACCGCCCGAGCGAGATCCGCGACGAATCCACGGGCGACGTCATCGCCTACAGGAAGAGGTTCTCGGCAGACCTGCTGCAGCGAAGCTACGACCAGATCGCAGAGCATTTCGGTCTCAGCAAGCGGCAGGCGAAGGACGCAGTGGTACGCCTTGAGGAGCTGGGGGCCATCAGGCGCGTGTTCCGCAACGTCGACTATGGCGCCGGCACCATGGGCAATGTCATGTTCATCGCCATCGAGCCTGCGCGCATCTTCGAGCTCACCTATCCCGAGCAATCAGGCGGCTTGGACCCTATGGCGGAAAAACGCCATAGGTATGACGGAAGCGACGTCGAACCCGGTACCCCTATGTCGGAATTTCGTCATAGGTGTGGCGAAATTCCGACAGACATATACAAAGACTACTCAGAGACTACTAGGAGATCATCTTCTGACCACCCAACCAACCAGCCAGAAAACCTCTCTTGCGACAAGGGGGATGGAGGGCTGGCGGAAACGAGCGAGAGCTTCGAGAGGGCCTGGGAGAAGGTCCCGAGCTCCAAAGCATCCCAATGCGCGAAGGAGAAGGCCTGGAGGGTCTGGCAGGAATCGCTTCTGGGCGACGATGTCGACGAGGACTTCCTCGCAGGCAGCTACAGGCGCTACGTCATCCAGCAGGAGCAAGCGGGCACGGAAGCAAGGTTCATAGCCACCCTGTCAACCTGGCTGAAGCCCAACAGGCCCATCACCGGACTCAGCCTCGATACGGCGCTCGAAAACCGCCGCAGGCAACGGACGCGCGCAGAGCGGCAGGCTGCCGAGCGAAGAGCTGAAGAGCAGCGCCGCATGGAGGAGGAAAGGATCCAGGCCCTCGAGATCGCGTGGCGCGAATCGGATCCCGAGGCCCAGCGACTGTGGTCCCTGGCCTGGGATTATGGCGCCGGATTCGACCGAATGGGAGACGCCATGGGCGAATACAGGGCCTACCGTGACGAGAAGTTCAAGCCCGGCTAGAAGCGCGCCGGGGCGATTTTCCCCGGCAAGGAGCCCTCAAGGCATCCGGCTCTTTGAAAAAACACCGTCCCATCTGGCGCTTCTTGGAACCGCTGTCCCATAGATTCGTTGTGTTAGACCACTTTGGATAAGTGTCCTGCACGCAGTACACGCGACGGGGCCCCGGTTGCGACAATTCCATCATCAGGAGAGATGGAGGTTGCAATGGAAGACGTGCTCACCCAGCTGACGAGGCAGTTCCTCCCGCAGATGACGGCTGCCGAGAAGAGCAGGGTCCTGAGATCGCTCAAGGCGCTGATAGACGCGGAGCTTTTCGAACTCGCGGCAAGCGAGGGGGCGGAAGACGATCCCGACAGAGCCTGCCCCTGGTGCGGCTCCCCGCATTACGTGAAGAGGGGGCGAGACGGGCGCGGCCGTCAGCGGTTCCTCTGCCGAGGGTGCGCCAGGACCTTCACCGACGCCACCATGCGCATCTTCTCCACCACCAAGCTCGACAGGTCGGCCTGGATGAGGTTCGCGGAGTGCCACGTGGACATGCTCCCGCTGCGCGAGTCGGCGGAAAAGTGCGGCGTGTGCCTCAAGACGGCGTTCTTCATGCGCCACAGGCTGCTCGAGGCCATGGCCAAGCGCATGCCCGCCTTCCGCGTGGAGGCCGGCGGCGGGGCCGAGCTCGACGAGTGCTTCTTCAGGGAGAGCTTCAAGGGAAACCGCTCCAGGTCGGAGTCCGGCATGCCCAGGAAGCCCCGCACAAGGTCGCAGGGAACCGACGGGCACGAGAAGATATGCGTGCTCACCGGCATCAACGACGCCGGCGACATCTTCTACGAGATCGCGGGGAGGGGCGGCCTCGATGAGGCGGCAGCCAGGGAGCTGCTCGCCGACAAGCTCGCGGTCGGCGCGATAATCTCGACGGACCGTGCGCACGTGTACCGCCGCGTCCTGCCCGCCCTCGGCGTCGGCGCGCACATCGCCAGCAAGAGGGAGGAGCACGCCATCAACAGGGTGAACAGCCTCCACTCCCAGATGAGGCACTTCATCGGCAGGTTCCGGGGTGTCTCCACGAGACGCCTCGAGAACTACCTCGCCTGGTTCAAGTGGACATGGTGCTTCAAGGTCCGCAGGAGCGCGGACGAGCTCGCCGAGCTCATAGTGAGGCAGGCAGCCCGCGGCACGTACGAGAAGACCTGGCGCCAGTACAAGGTGACCCCCTATCCGTTCTACGAGTACTGGATCAAGCAGGCGAAATGGGACTCGCGTGCGCGGAGGGCCATATACGGCGTGGCGTGATGTCCAGGGCGGTCTGGCGCAGCGCATCTGCGGCAAGCGCTGAAGTCGTGCCCCGATGCAAATAGCAACAGCTAGCGATATTCTTCGGGAACGTCGAAACCGTACTCACGGCATAGGAGCATGACATCGTGGGCGTCGTGCTCGTCATGCTGATAGCCCAAGTGAAACAACAGCTGGCTTTCGGGGTCGATGCACGACACCTCCACCTCGCCGATGCGCCCCCTCCCCGAAAAGACCTCCCCGGGAAAACGATCTCCCTGATACAGAATATCGCCATTCTCGGCGAAATCGAAGCAATGCAGGTCGACGATGCGCCCCGCCTCGTCTTGCCACACCGTGTGATCTTCGGTGGTGAAAGATGCAGCCACCTCGGAAAACCCCTCATCAGCAATTAGATCCACGAACCTTTGGTAATCCCCGCGCTGAACGAACAGGTCGATGTCGTTATGAGCCCTGGTCTCACGCCCGACAAGCGCATCGACGCCCCAGCCGCCATCAAGGTATACGCCAATGCCCGCACCTGCGGAAAGGCCGATTATCCAACACGCATCATCCTTGGTGACCATAGGAGCTCCTTCGCTTTCGCCTGCTATCTAAGCAAGAAAGATTATAGGAAAAGTCCCAGTATCCAAAGCGGTCTAACACAACGCATAGATTGGATACCCGGGCATGCGGTTTTCTATAGAGTTCATGCTCGTATTACTGTGCACAGGCGCGGGTTCAGCCAAGAGGCTGCCCGAAGCGATGCGCCCGCCTGATCCGAAACCTCGTGACGGGTTTCCGTCATCGCATGACGGATTTCGCCACAGACATGAAGCGCACCGTTACTCTTCCCAGCATCACCGGGCCTGTATGGGCCGCGGCTACGGCAACTCGCAGCCGTGAGTGATGGAGGAAGCGATGGAACACCTAGACCCGATAACCAGGCAGTACCTGGGGGTGATCAACAGCTACAAGGACCGAAGCGGCATGTCGACGACCGAGCTCGCAAGGCGCCTTGGGCTTAGCGACTCGAACGTCGGGAAGAAGCTGCGCGGAGAGGTGGCGATGTCGGCCACCGAGCTGGTGCAGATCACCTGGCTGTTCAAGATCGAGTTCACCGAGTACTTCCTCGTGGGCCTTGGCGATCTACCGGAATCCACGCGACCTCAAAGGAAAGAGAAACGCTGACGACTGGGACAAATTGTCCCAGTCCATCTAGGGAGGAATCATGCCAAGCGACTTCGGAGACGAATCCGGCGAGAAGCTGTTCGACTGGATGCTCCGCCTGGGCCAGGAGGCCGGGCAGGCCGCCATGACCCACAGCGCAGCGAGGGTCTCCATGGCCTTCAGGAACGCCGTCGGCGAGATCGGAAGCGAGCAATCGGCAATCACCGCAGGCGTCGAGCAGGCAAGCGAGGCGCCCGAGTGGGCGAAGCTGAACCTGCATGAGTTCAAAGACCTCCCCGAGTTCGACACCATCAAGGAGATCATCGGCTCGAAGCTTGAACGCGAGGCGCTCCAGCACGAATTCTTCGACGAGGGCGAGAAGTCGTACCTCATCTTCAGGGTGGACGACGCGCCCGAGGTCGCCAGATGCTTCGACGAGCTGGCAACGGAGACCACGAGGGCCTGCAAGAAGGCCGAGCAGCAGCTCTCCAAGGAAAAGGGCCGAGCAGCGGCCAGGGACGGCGAAACGCTTGGCGACCCCGACAAGGAGCCGCTCCAGGACCGAGTCGAGGCCTTCAGGAAGTCGGCAGAGCTCGCGGAACGCGCCCATGGCCGCAGCCGCGAGGTCATCGACCAAGCGAGGGGACGTTGACGCCCTTCGACAAACATACCGTGGCGATAGTCGCCCTCATCTCAGCCTGCGCAGCCCTCGCAGGCTTCCTCTTCGTGGGGAGCCTCCTCGACCTTCCGGGAGGCTCCCTTGATCCCATGGAGGCGTTGCTGCAGCTGCCCGCTTGGCTAGCGGGCGGAGGGGTCATGCACGCGAACGCTCTCGCACCGCTGGCGGGAATGCTGGCAGCATGCGCCATCTGGGGCATCTGGGTGCACCAGGCTCTCCGAGGGGGGACCTTCCGGCTCGGCGAGGAGCACGGCTCCTCCCGTTGGGGCAGCATCGAAGAGGGCAAAGCGTTCATGAACCAGGACGAGCCGGACCTGAACATCCCGCTGACAAGCTCCATCGGGATCCCCGTCTCCAGGTCCGACTTCGACCTGGAAACGGACCGCAACCGCAACATCTGCGTCGTCGGAACACCCGGAACGGGCAAGACCAGGAGCCACGTGCTTCCGCTGCTGATGCAGATGAACGCCAGCTACCTGGTAACCGACCCGAAGGGAACGCTCATAGAATCCACAGGGTGGATGTTCGAGGCCGCAGGCTACAGGATCCGCAACTTCGACCTCGTCAGGATGGAGACCTCGAGCCATTACAACCCCCTGGCATACGTGCGCACCGACGTGGACGTGCTGGCCATCGTGGAGTGCCTCATCACCAACACCACCGGAGACGCCGAGCACACGGGAGACCCGTTCTGGGAGAACGCGGAGCGTCTCCTCTACACGGCGCTCATCGCGTACCTGATCCACCACTGCCCGCCCGAGGACAGGAACCTCCCGGGTATGCTCACCCTGCTGTCGCTGGCTGAGGCCCGCGAGGGAAACGAATCCTACATGAGCCCCCTCGACCTGCTGTTCCACGAGCTTGAGACGGGCAAGCGCCTAGTCGCCTCAGGCGACGAGAGGCCCTTCGACGAGAACTCGCGGGCGTTCACCAACGGGAGCTCCACCGTGCGCTGGGAGCAGGTCCGAGAGCCCGCTGACCCTTCCAAGGACTTCGCCCTCAACGCATACAAGCGCTTCAAGACCGCCGCCGGGGAGACCCTCAAGTCGATCATCATCAGCTGCAACACCCGGTGCCTGCCTATGATGGCCGACAACGTGCAGAGCCTCCTGGCAGACGACGAGCTCCACCTGGACAAGATGGGCGACGCAGGGCAGAGGACCGTCGTCTTCGCATCGATGCCAGACACGCGCGGAACCTTCAACTTCCTGTTCGCCATGCTCATGTGGCAGGCCGTGAACGAGCTCTGCGACGCGGCGATCATCGACCACGGCGGCAAGCTCCCCACCCCGGTCCACCTGGTGTTCGACGAGTTCGCCAACATCGGCAAGCTGCCCGACATCGACCGCTTCATCGCCGTCATCCGAAGCAGGAACGTCTCCATGTCCATGATCCTGCAGTCGTTCGAGCAGCTGAAGGGCACCTACGGCGAGGAGAAGGCCCTGTCCATCAGGGCCTGCTGCGACACGACGCTCTTCCTGGGGTCGACGCTCTACGGCACCAACGAGGAGATCTCCAAGATGCTGGGAAACCAGACCATCGTCTCCTTCACCCTCAACGACACCGAGGGCGCCAACAAGTCGACCACCGTGAACAGGACCATATTCGAGCGACCGCTGATGCTACCCGACGAGGTGGGCCGCCTGTCAAGGCGGAAGGCCCTGCTGCTCATAGCGGGCACCTACCCGTTCAAGGACGACAAGTACGACGCGGCGCAGCATCCTCGGTGGGATGAGGTCGAGCCAGGGCACAAGGGGGCCAAGCACAGCACGCCCTTCGACTTCGGAGCGTATGCAAACAGGATGAGGGGGTGATCTCTGAGCAAGGGAACGGCAGCGGCAATGCCTCTGGCAACAAGGCCGGGTCGAGCTTCCACCCTCGGCGCGGCTGCCGCCGCCTAGACGCAAAGGAGCGCTCGCGCGCTCCGCACTGCAATCTTATCACGCAACACAAGGCGCCCCTTCCACCCTCGGCGCCAAAGACGCAAAGGAGGCATTCACATGCTTGCAAAGATCATCACCCTCGTCACAGGCTGCGTGACGTTCCTGGGCGGATTCCTCGTTGTCTGGGGAGCGGTGCAGCTCGGCAGGTCCATCGGAAACCGCGGAGGCGGTGGCGAGGGCATGGAGGCTGGCATCGCGACGATCGCCGGCGGCGCGATCATCATCGCCGCCGCGGTCTACTTCGGCCAGCTCGACACCTCATGGATGCCGGCTTAGGAGGCCCCGGTTGATCGACGACAAGCTCCACATCCCGATCCAGAAGGACATCGGGGAGTATGAGCAGAAGCTCTTCGGGGACATGTCCATCAGGACCTGCGTCTGCCTTGCGGGAGGATTCGCGACCGCTGTCCTCGTCGCCCTGGCCTCGTGGCTCTGGCTCGCCATAGACCCCTCTGACATGACGTTCCCCATCATGCTCGCAACGCTGCCCTTCTGGCTCGCCGGCTTCTGGAAGCCCCACGGCATGCCCTTCGAGAGGTTTTTGCCGCTGGTCGCCAGGCACCACATGGCCAAGCGCCACTACGAATTCACGCCCAGCCACCGCTGCGGCACGGACATGCCGCTGGCCCTGGAACCGAAGAAGCTGACCCGCAAGGAAAGGAAGAGAACCTACCGAAAGGGGGCGGAGCTCTATGAGCCTGCTGAAGAAGCGTAGGAAGGGCGTCGAAGGCGCCCCCGAGAAGAAGAAGGAGAAGCAGAAGAGGCAGAAGGGCACCATCGACCTCTGCGGATACGAGCTCATGCTCGAGAACGGGGTCGCCCAGGTAGCGCCAGGCCTCTTCAGCCAGATGGTGCAGTTCGGCGACATCACCTACCAGTGCGCCAGAAAGGACACCCGCGAGAACATCTACAGCACCATGAGCGCGCTCTACAACTACTTCAACCCGGACACCAGCGTCCAGGTCACGATCACCAACGAGCCCGTGCCGGCCGAGGAGATCGGCAACAGGACGTTCTTCCCAAAGAGCGACCCCTGCCTGGACGACTACGTCGAGGAGTACAACCGCATCCTCAACGACAAGATGCGCGAGGGCGTCTCGAACCTGAAGAGGCAGAGGTACCTGACCTTCACCACCAAGGCGGACGACATCGACTCGGCAATCCCGAAGCTCGCCCGCATGCGCAACGACTGCACGCAGGCCCTGGCGAGGATCAAGAGCAAGTCGGAGCCCGTGAAGGGCGCGGAGAGGCTCAGGATAGCCCGCGGCCTGCTGAGCCCGCTTTCCCCCTTCGACTTCGACTGGGACAATTTGTCCCAGTGCCCGACGGCGCGGAGCCTCGACTTCGTGGCGCCCATGTCCGTCGACTTCAAGCCCAACGGCCGCAACGACGCCTTCAGGGCCGACGACGCTTGGTGCTGCGTCATGGCCATCAGGTCGTTCGGATCCATCCTCATGGACGACTGCCTCGCGAGCATCGTCGACCTCCCCATCCCGCTCTCCGTCTCGCTGCACCTTAGGCCCATCCCGCAGGACAAGGCCATCGACATGGTGCAGGGAAAGATCGACTGGATGGACATGGAGGAGCGAGGCCAGAAGAGCCGAGCCGCCAACAAGGGAATCATCCTCACGCAGACCTCCACGGCCCTTCGCTACTCGCGCGCGGACGCCGAGGAGCTTCTGGACTTCCTGCGCAACAAGAACGAGCGACTCTTCGAGTACGCCGGCTACGTGTTCACCTACGCGGCGAGCGAGGAGGAGCTCGACGAGCAAATCGACAGAATCATCTCCACTGCCAGGGGCTCTGCGCTCACCGTCGAGAAGCTCTACTACCGCCAGGAGGAGGGCTGGGGCTCCGTGCTCCCCTTCGCCACCAACAAGTGCGACGTGACCAGGCTCCTCACCAGCGGCCAGATCGCCATGCAGATGCCCTTCGCATCGCTGGAGATCAACCAGCCCGGCGGCATCTACCTCGGACAGTCGAAGATCACCAACACGCTGGCCATCCTGGACAGGCTATCCCTGCCCTCGCCCATGGGATTCGACTTCGGAACGCCGGGCACGGGCAAGTCGAACGCCCAGAAGAGCGTCTGGCTGCAGGTCCGCATGCTCTACGGCGACAAGGCTCAGGGAATCTGGATCGACCCTACCGGTGAGGGACGCCCGGTCGCAGAGGCGGGAGGCGGCGTGAGCATCAGGCTCGCAGCCGACTCGGGCCAGTTCATGAACCCCTTCGACACGAAGGACGTGGAATCCCTTAACGAGCCGCTCCAGAAGGCCTTCAAGGTGGACGCCTTCCTGGCGCTCTCCGCATCGATGATGGCGGAGGGAAACCAGGGCCTCACCCAGGCGGAGCGATCCATCATCGCAAGGTGCGTGGAAGAGGCCTACCGCAGGGCCGGCGACGAGGGCACCCCGGTGCTCGAGGACTTCTACGACCTCCTCCTGGAGCAGCCGGAGGCGGCTGCCAGAGACATCGCCCTGCGATACGAGCGGCACGTCAAGGGCTCCTTCTCGTTCTTCAACCGAAGGTCCAACGTGGCCCTCGACGCCCCGATGGTGAACATCGACCTCCACGACCTGAACTCCGACATGAAGGTCTTCGGCATGCTGACCGCGCTGGAGCAGGTGCGCAACCGCATGTACCAGAACTTCGCCGAGAAAAGGACCACCTGGCTCTTCATCGACGAGGTTCAGAGCCTCTTCAAGCATCCGGCCGTCATCGCGTACTTCGAGAGCTTCTGGGCGGAGGGCCGCAAGTTCGGCCTCGTAGCCACCGGACTCTCCCAGAACGCCAGCTTCATGCTGGGAAGCGACATCGGCTCCACGATGATCCTCAACTCCGACTACCTGATGCTCCACAAGCAGTCCACCGTCGACCGAGACCTCTGGGCGGAGACGCTCAACCTCTCCGACGAGGAGGTCCGCTACATCGACGACGGAATCAAGCCCGGCGACGGCCTGCTGGTCGCAGGCGGCGCCAGGATGCCGATCACAAACGAGCTGCCCAAGGGAAGGATCTACGACCTGCTGACGACCAAGCCTTCCGAGGTCAACGCCCTCGGAGGCGGAGGAAGGTCCGCCCGATGACGCGATCGCCCGACAGGGACCCCATGCACGACGTGGTAGCCGGAGAACGGGAGAACCTCCTCAACTCCGGCGTCGTCTCCGGCGGGGATGCGTTCCGCGAGGGCGTCGTCGGAAGCGGCGTCGGCGTGCCGGCCAAGGACGCCACGGAGCAGACGGCAGCGGGCCTCGGCCTCAGGCGCATGGCCGCCGCCTCGCTCGTTGACGAGCTGGACGACTCGGACGAGCTGGAGGGCTCACGCGACGTCTACGATGCGGCAGAGGGCGGCAGGGCAATCAGGAGGAGGCTGGCATCGCGCAAGGCGGGCAAGGCCGCAAAGTCGGCGGAGAATGCCGGCTCGCAGGGAACGGTCCCCAAGTCAACGGGGAAAGCCGAGGCCGCAGCCGACCCATACAGGCAGGCCGCGGAGATGCGCGCCAAGTCGAACGGAGCCGCAGGCGCGACGAAGGCTTCGGCAGACGCAGCCGCCGGCGCCTCCGCGGAGATGTCCGCCCAGGCCGTCGGGACCCAGGTCGCCAGCGCGAACGCGTCGGCTGCCGCGGCGGCGGCAACGGCCGAGGGAACCGCGGGCGTCGCAGGGGCCATCGCCAGCGCCGGAATACCCGTCGCAGGAGTGGTGGCCGGAATCGTCGCCTTCGTGCTGGGCGCCCTGCTAGTGGGACAAATTGTCTCAGCGCTCTTCGGCTTCTGGGAGAACGAGGCCAACAAGCAGGCGATGGAGGGGCTCCCCCCGTACATCACCTACGAGATGGTCGAGGCGGCCCTGGACGCCCAGGAGAAGTACGGGCACCCCGCAGGCTGCACGATCGCCCAGATCATCTGCGAGAGCGGCCAAGGCGACCATATGAGCCAGCTGGCCACAAGGGACCACAACCTCTTCGGCATGAAATGGGCCTCATCGTACGCATCCGCTCCCGAGGTCGCGGGAAAGTCGTCCTGGGCGACCGGCGAGGAGGCGGCAGACGGCAGCCACTACACGATCACCGCCCAGTTCATCGTCTTCAAGGGGGATGCGGAATGCATCCGCTTCAGGAGCCGCGTGTTCCTCCAGGCAGGCAGGTACGCGAACAACCCGCTCATCAGGGAGGCCATGGCAAACCACGACTCCGACAAGATGGCCGAGGGCCTCAAGGACGCGGGCTGGGCCACGGACTCGAGCTACGTGGAGACGCTGAAGTCGATCATGGACACCTACGGCCTCAGGCGCTTCGACGGGCTGAGCCTGGAGGACTTCAAGGCCGGCGAGGAGGCGGGCAACACCATCGTCGCCGCCGCATACAGCCAGCTCGGCGTGCCGTACGTCTGGGGCGGATCAACCCCGGGAAAGGGATTGGACTGCAGCGGGCTCACGCAGTACTGCTACAGGCAGGCGGGCATTCGCATCAGCCACTACACGGAGGACCAGAAGGAGGAGCTGAGGCAGATACCCATATCCCAGGCGAAACCCGGCGACATCCTCTACAAGTACGGCCACGTCGCCATCTACATCGGCGGCGACAAGTACATACACGAGCCGCACACGGGCGACGTGTGCAGGATCGCGACGGGAGTCAACTACTTCACATGCGCCCTGACGGCGCGTCACTAGAAAGGAGCAAGGAATGGAAAGGAAGAGCAAGGCCATGGCCGCGCTCGCATGCGTGGCCCTCCTCGTGCTCATCGGGGCGGGATGCGCACGCTGCACCATGGTCCATAGCGGCCAGGAAGACCAACCCGGCCAGGAGCAGGGAGAGACCGCCAGCGTCGATGCCGAGGAGGCAAAGGACAGCTTGGAGAAGCTGCTCGGGACCAAGTGGACCTCCCAGGACGGCAAGTCGGCCATGTCCATAGTGAACGGCGCCTTCGTCGAGAGGTCCGGCGACGAGGAGAAGATCACCTACTGGACGCCGGAGAAGTCGACCTCCGACGAGAGCGGCTTCTCCGAGTCCATCTGGGTCAGCGACAGCCTCACGTCAACGCAGTCCCCGTCAACCATAAGGGTCGACATCGCAGGCGACGGCAGCCTCGTGATCGCCTGCGACTCCTTCAAGCTTGCGGCGTCCTACACCATCGACGCGCCTGAGAGCGTCGAGCTTGGCATCACGGGAAACGTCGGATACCTGGCAAGCCTGACCGGCATCGACCAGGCGAAGATCGCCGAGTGCCTGCAGGGATACGTGACCGCGAAGTGCCCGTACGCGAAGACCGCGAGCTGGGACGGCGAGATCTACATCGACGCCAACAACGACAGGACCAGCTCGACCTTCACCCTCGATGACCCCAACGCGACCATCGTGACCGTCACGATCGACGGCAAGACGGGCAAGATCTCCGCGATGTGATGCAGATGTCCATCGTCAACAAAGCCATCGGTGACCGCCGCTTCAAAATCGCCTTCGCGATGACTCTCGCCCTCCTCACGGTGCTGTTAGTCCCTGCGCACAGCGCCTACGCCGACATCGCCGGGGACATCAACAACTGGCTGGCGGAGCTCCTGAGAGATGCCGCGAACTGGATGTTCTCCAAGCAGGTCGACGTCCTCAAGGGAATCGGATACGACGGCATCCTCGGCGCCGACTTCAGCTCGATGCTGACCACCTCCGGAAGCGTGTCGATGTACGACATCGCCCACGGCGTGTGGAGGGTCGCCATCCTACCCATCGGCTGCGGCGTGCTCTCCCTCGTGTTCACCGTGAAGCTCATCCAGATCTCGCAGAGGGTCGACGGCAACGCGTCGATGCCCGGGGTCAAGGAGGTCGTGTTCCTGCTCGTCTTCTTCGCCGTGTTCCTGTTCCTGATCCAGCACAGCTTCGAGCTGATGCAGTCGATCTACGAGGTGATTGGCATCGCCATCGACAGGGTCATGGCGCTGTTCGGGACCGGCGGCGCATTGGACCTTGCGGCGGTGTCCATCGTCACCGCCGACGACGACATCCCGGCGCTGCTGGCCATGCTCATCGTCTCGCTCATCAGCTGGGTGGTGGTGCTGGCCGCCTACATCGTCGCCCTGGTCGTGTGCTGGGCTCGAGCGCTGCAGCTCTACATCATGGCGGCGTTCAGCCCCATCCCGCTTGCCTTCATGGCCCTGGACGACACCAGGCAGATCGGAGTCGGGTATCTGAAGAACTTCACCGCCGTCTGCATCGCAGGCCTGATCATCGTCATCCTCCTGATCGCCTTCCCCGTGATCCTCGGAGGGATAACCGGCGCGAACCCCGGCACGGGCACCCCCGTGGACACCGTCGCGAACGGCCTCACGTACGCGCTGCAGTACCTGGCGATGTGCATCCTGCTCATCCTCTCGCTCGTGAAGAGCGGAGCGTGGGCTCGAGACATAGTTAGCGGATTCTAAGAGAAAGGAAAGAGAACTTGTACGAACCGAACAGCGGGGCCACGCCGGAAGCGGCATGGATGATGAACGACCCAGAGGACGGATCGCGCCTGCTCCTGGAGGCCCATGCGGCACCAGACCCGACCGGAGCGGACACCCTGGGCTTCTCGTTCTCCCTGTGGGCCAGGCGACAAGGCGGGTGGACCGAGGTGATGAACGGCTTCAACTGGGGCTATTCCGACGCCGAGGAGCTCGTCGACGCCGCCGAGGCCTACCTCGGGTACGAACCAGACGACATCGAGCGCATCGGCTACGGAGAGTTCGAGAGGGCGCTGCTCCTTGACGAGGGCCTCTCGTCCAGGGCGCAGCGCGCCAAGAACGTCCCCGCGGTCGAGCAGATCAGGAGAAGGGAGGGACATCGGATGGGCAGGTAGCCCTTGGCACCCAAGAACCCCGGCACTTCCACAACATGCCGGCACTAGACGTAAAGGAGGGCTCGCATGAGCCAGGAAACACCAAAGAACACCTATGTCACGCTGCACAAGAACTTCGTTCGCACGGACATCGAGTACACCGACCGAAGGACCGGTGAGACAAGGACCTTCAACTCCGTGACCCTGCCCAAGGGCACGGTCATCGACGGGCACGACGTCAGCTACTACCAGTTCAGCCCGCTGTTCGTCAACGAGTCGCGATACCGCGGCGAGGACTACCGGGACATCCCGCTCCTCACCGAGCGCGAGGTCTGGCTCCGCAGGAGCATCCTCGACGAGGACGGCAAGCCCGTCGTCAACGACGAGGGCGTAGAGGTCAAGGACGTGGTCAAGGTGATGCCCGCCCAGATCAGGGATGCGATCGAGCAGAACCGGACCGAGTACCTCGAGAGCCTCGCCGACCGCGCACGCTCGGCACGCGACGGCAGCGAGAGGCTCGGCCGCAACGCCGCAGCCCGCGCCAACGCCCGCATGGCCCGCGAAGACATCCCGTTCTAAGGAGGGGCCGTGAAAGCAAAGACAGCGGAGAGGATCGTCTCCTCCAAGATCATTCGCGTGGCCATAAGCCTCGCTTTGGCGTTGAGCGTTTGCGTGGTGACGCCCGTCAACGCATTCGCGGCGGGCAGCGTCAACGTCACAATCGGCGACGACATCCCTTACGCGGGATACTCCACAACGCACATGTATGCCGACGGCGAGGTCGCGTACTGCGCCGACCCGTCTGCCGCCACTCCGTCCCCGGGCACGTACAGCAAAAGCAGCGTGAGCGACCCCGACCTCATCGCCACCATGTGGTTCAGCTACGGTGCCCCGGGATTCGACGCATCCATGTTCCCCGACTCCTGGTACGACGGCAGCGGCTGGAGCGCGGAGAAGTACATCGTCGCAAGCCACGTGCTCCTGTCCTATGCCTACCAGGACTCCAAGGCCGATGCCGTGTTCGGCACCAGCGGCGACTTCGAAGACTGGGCCCGCGGCGAGCTTCTGGGCACCACCTGGAAGTCCATAAAGGCAAGCAAGGGAAAGGTTTCGACCGGCTTCGAGGCGTTCTGCATCCACACCGGCCCTGGCACCCAGGTGCTCATGAGCTTCACCTGGGACAAGGGAGGCCTGAAGGTCGCCAAGGTTGACTCTCAGGCAGGGGCCGAGCCCCAGGGCGATGCCACGCTTAGCGGCGCCAAGTACGACATCGTCAACTCCTCCGGCAAGTACGCCTTCGTCGACGGCCGTTACTACGCAAGCGGCGAGGTGGTGAAGACCATCACCAGGCATTGGGACGGTGACGCCGGCGCGTATATCGCCAAGACTGCCTCCAACGCGCTGCCTTGCGGCACGTACACCGTGGTCGAGTCCGAGGCACCCGAGGGCTACCTCGTGTCCGACTGGTCCGCCAAGGCCGAGATCAATTCTGACGGACAGGTCGTCGACCTTACCGGCAGCCCCTGCGACGACGACGTGATCCGCGGCGGCGTGCAGGTGACCAAGTCCGACGTCGAGCTCCAGGCGTCCGAGGCCCTGGGCGGCAACTCCCATGACGCCCTCGACACCGGATCCACCCTCTCCGGCATCGAGTTCATCATCGCCAACGCATCCGAGCACAAGGTCCTCGTTGGCGACAAGTGGTTCGAGCCCGGCGACGCCATCGAGACCATCGCGACCGCATGGAACCCCGAGGAGGGGGCATACACCGCCCAGACCGCTGCCGACGAGCTTCCCTACGGCACCTACACCATCCAGGAGACCAAGGCCAACGACTCCTACCTGCTCACCGACGGCACGCCCCGCACCTTCCAGGTGAGGGCAGAGGGCGTGCTGGTCGCAGGCGACAGGTACGAGAGGCCCCTGGAGTTCTTCGACCAGGTGGTCCGCAACGACCTGGAGATCGTGAAGATGGCCGAGGACACCAATGCGTCCCTGCAGGTGGCCTTCAAGGTGACCAACGTCTCCACCGGCGAGTCCCACGTCCTCGTGACCGACAAGAACGGCAACGTCTCCACGGCCTCATCCTGGAACAAGCACAGCAGCAACACCAACGGCAACGACGGCCTGCTCTCCTCCGAGAGCATCAAGGCGTCTGACATGGACTCCAAGGCGGGCATCTGGTTCTCCCTTGGCGAGGACGGCTCCAACGCGGCCGTCGATGACGGCCTCTCCGCACTCCCTTACGGCAAGTACCTCCTGGAAGAGCTCCGCAGCGACTCCAACGAGGGCTACGACCTGGTGACCAAGACCTTCGTGATCGAGCGCGACTCCACCGTGGCCAAGCCCGTGTGGATGAGCCTCGACGACAAGGAGGGCCCGAAGATCCAGACCGAGGAGACCGACAAGGCCGACGGCGACCACGTGGCACAGGCTTCCGCCGAGACCACCCTGGTCGACACCGTCTGGTACGAGAACCTCAAGAACGACGGCACCGAGTACACCATAACCGGAACCCTCATGGTGAAGTCCACCGGAGAGGCCCTGCTCGATGCGGATGGCAACGCCATCACCGCCACCAAGACCTTCAAGCCCAGGCTGAAGGCCGGCGAGGTCCAGCTCGAGTTCACCTTCGACTCCAGCCTGCTCGCGGGCGAGGACATCGTGGCCTTCGAATCCATGATCTCCGACGGCATCGAGGTCGCAGTGCACGCCGACATCAGCGACGAGGACCAGACCGTCCACTTCCTCGACATCCGCACCACCGCCGCCGACAAGGCCGACGGCGACAAGCTGGTGACCGGCACCGATATCACCGTGGTCGACGAGGTTGCCTACGAGGGCCTCGTCCCCGGCACCGAGTACACGCTTGAGGCGGCCCTGGTCGATGCGGAGACCGGGGAGCCCGTCATGGTCAAGGACGGCCTGGTGGAAAAGCAGGTGACCGGCAGCGCCACCTTCACCCCTGACGAGGCCGATGGCGCCCAGGCAGTGGAGATCGCCTTCGACGGCACCGGCCTTGACGGCAAGAGCCTGGTGGTCTTCGAGAAGCTTTTCGCGGCAGACGTCCAGCTCGCATCCCACGAGGATCCTTCCGACGAGGGCCAGACCGTGACCGTGGCCGAGATCGGCACCAAGCTCACCGATGCCGCCGACGGCGACCAGATCATCGTCACCGGCAAGGTGAAGCTCATCGACACCGTCGAGTACAAGGGCCTCGTCGCGGGCGATGCCTACACCGTCCACGGCACCCTCATGGTGAAGTCCACCGGAGAGGCGCTGGAGGACGCCGACGGCAAGCCGGTGACCGCAACGGCGGAGTTCACCCCCGACAAGCCAAGCGGAACCGTTGACGTGACCTTCGAGTTCGATGCATCTTCGCTCAACGAAGGCGACAGCCTCGTCGCATTCGAGGAGTGCCTGACCGTCGAGGGTAACCTTGCGGCGGTCCACCAGGACATCAACGACGCAGGACAGACCGTCGTCGTCGACAACCCTGACACACCTGAGGTTCCCAAGACCCCTTACGACAAGACAGGAGCCCTGGCCCCGATCACCGGTTGGATGATCTTCCTGCTGGGCCTGACCATAGCCGCGGCAGGATCCGTTTCCCTCGTTCTGCTGGCGCGACAGCGCCGCTCCAAGGGAAGCCTGGCCGATGACGTCGAGGATTCCGAGGAGGTGAGCGAGTAGCGGACTCCGGGGCCGCAGGGGGGCGACCCCCCCTGTGGCCCCTTGCGCTACGCGGCCATGGGAACAATGAGGAGAAGGGCTGCGGTGCTGCTTGCGCTGGCGGCCCTGGCGGTCGGCATCGCCCTTGTGGCATCCGGCATGGCGGGCACCGACGACCCCTACGATGAGATGAGGCAGGAGCCCGCCGAGGAGAGCTTTGCGGATGACGGGCCCTCCATGGACTGGGACCGCCTGCCGCCTTCGGTCGCGGCCTGGGTTCGCATACCGGGCACGTCCGTGGACTACCCGGTGGTGCTGGGCAGGCCCGACGACCCGGGGTTCTACCTGTTCCACGACGCATGGGGCGAGTGGTCCCCATGGGGGACGCCCTACGTGGCAAACGGCTGCGAGCAGGGGCTCGAGAGCCCCCTTGTCATGGTCTACGGGCATCACATGTCCGACGGGACCATGTTCGCCGACCTGGCGGATTACAGCGACGAGGGCTTCGCCGCCGACCACGGGGAGATCATTCTGATCACCAGGGAGCGCACGATCCGCCTCAGGCCCGTGCTAGTGAACGTCATCGACGCCGACCGAAAGCAAGTACGGCTGCGTTTCGAGGACCCGGCGGAGCTCGATGCCTACATGGAATCCGAGGCCGCCGAGAGCGAGGTGGTCCTGGGTGACGTGCCCGAGGGAGTGCAGGTCTACGCGTTCGTCACCTGCTCGTACCAGACGGACAACTCCAGGACCGTCGTGTATGCGGTCGAGGCAGGCTGATAGAGAGCATAGTCTGTTTCGTTGCTGATATCCCCATTGGTGCTTTCACTTTGGCGGCATATTATTGCCAAAGAATTGGTGCCATGAACGAAGAATAAGTCTGCCAACAGCCCACACCGTCGATTGCCATGCGAGCACAACGCGATCAGCCAGGGTGATGAAGGACGATCTTCTTGACTGTTTCATGAATGGCTTTATAACGAGAAAAAACAGGCCGCAGAAATGAATACGCAAGCGGCAGAGACGCCTCCCGCAATAATTGAAACCGTGACAACCACGCGCCTAAACTGTCCCCTTTCTTTCAGGATGCTGAATAGATATAGGACCGTGCAACAAGAAGAGACAAGGAGCAAAACCCAAGGCTGAACCGAAATTCCACCGACGCTAATCCAGCGCATCAATCCAGCGCAGCTGGCTGATTCCATAAAGGGCTGAAGGACGATAGCAGCTATCGAGAGGACGGGGGCCGCTACAATAACAATCCGTTCGGCTGGTCTGGCATTACCCATAATCGGCTCCTAACCCATCATGTGAGACATCGCCATCGCATGCATCACCATATGAACGATAAGCGATATGCCTATCACGCATGATATGCCGATGAAGCAACGAGTTATCCATTTCTCCTCCCCGCCACTTACATTATCTTCTGAAACATATAGCGCACCTTGTCCAGGCGGCTGTTTGGACGGCGGGGCTGGATGACTGGCTTGCCGACAGCGGCCTGATACCCTTTCAGTTCTGTAAGGCATACGCTCTGCCCGTTGGTGTAAAAGGCCAGATCAGTACGGTATGCCTGTATACAGCGGGCGGGAATCTCGCCAGTAAAGACAACTTCATCCTTTTTTACCTGGGCCGTTTCGATGGTGGCACAGTATTTCGGTGCATCATGATAAGCCCTGGAAAGATATTCCCGGGGCGCATAGAGGGTGAAGGAGAGATAAGGTTCCAGCAGTTGCGTCCCTGATTCCTTCAATGCCTGTTCCAATACAATCGGGGCCAATGAGCGGAAGTCCGCCGGCGTGCTGACCGGACTGTAATAAAGCCCGTATTCAAAGCAAATCTTACAGTCCGTTACGTTCCAGCCGAACAAGCCCTGCTCCAGCCCGTAACGGATACCATCCCTGACAGCGTTTTGAAAACTCTGGTTCAAGTATCCCAGCGAAACCCGGCTCTCGTATTGTACACCGGAGCCAAGCGGGAGTGGTGTAACAGACAGTCCGATGGATGCCCAAAACGGGTTGGGCGGCACCTCGATATGGATGGTGTGGCTGGCTGCTTTGAGCGGCCGCTCCATATAAATGACGGTGGGTTCCTTTACCACTGTTTCAAGCTTGTATTTTTCCGACAGCAAAGCGGAAACAACCTCCAACTGCACCCGGCCCAAAAAAGAAAGAATGATCTCATGGGTGATGGAATCCACCTCGCAGCGCAAAAGCGGGTCAGTATCCGCAAGTTGCGTAAGAGCGTCCAGCAGCCGTTCTCTTTGCGCTGCCGTTTTCGGCGCAATCGACGTCCGCAGCATGGGGAGGGGGTCCTCACGCCACCTTTTACGAGGGAGCCGGGTTGGGTCCCCTAATACATCGTTTAACCTCACGCTGTCGCTGGGAAGGATAACAATTTCACCCGGATAAGCGGTGTCTGTCCGAACAATTTCCCCTTTGGATGGAATACGCATCTCTGTGATTTTCAGCTTTTCTCTCCCGGCCAGGGCCACCGTATCCCGCAGGCGCAGCGTTCCGCTGTATAGCCGTAGATAGACACGCCGCTGGCCACAATCTGTATACTCCACCTTGAAAACGCTGCCGCATAGGGCGGCGCTCCCCTGTTCCCCAATCGGTTGGAACAGCCCTGTCACCGCATCCATCAACGGTTGAATGCCAAGGCCCTTTTTGGCGCTGCCATGATAGACCGGGAACAGGGAGGCGTCTTGAACCCGCCGCTGTTCCTCCCGCACAAGTTTTTCCCGGCTGATTGGTTCTCCTGCGATATACTTTTCCAATAATTTATCGTTATTTTCGATGACCGCATCCCATGCTTCTATGTCGGTATTTTCCTCCAGGACTATTTCCGGGGACAGCGACACCGTCTGCTTGATGATAATATCGGCGGAGAGCTTATCCCGAACAGACTGAACCACGCTCTGCAAATCAACGCCAGCCTGGTCGATCTTGTTGATAAAGATAACGGTGGGAATGTTCATTTTCCGCAGGGCATGGAACAGAATACGGGTCTGGGCCTGCACGCCATCTTTAGCGGAGATCACCAAGATGGCCCCATCTAAAACAGCCAAAGAGCGGTACACCTCCGCCAAAAAATCCATGTGGCCGGGCGTATCCACAATGTTGACTTTACATCTGTGCCACTGGAAGGAAGTGACTGCCGCTTGAATGGTAATCCCACGCTGCCGCTCCAAAAACATGGTGTCCGTCCTCGTTGTCCCTTTTTCGACGCTCCCCGGTTCTGAAATGGCTCCGCTGGCATATAGCAGGCTCTCCGTCAAGGTCGTCTTTCCAGCGTCTACATGGGCAAGAATTCCAATATTGATTATTTTCATGTGATTGTCCTCCCTTTACTGCCCCGAAGGGCATAAAAATCCCCAGCAGTAAAATACTTTTACCACTGGGGATGATAATTTGCGGACATACACATATGCAGCATACACCTGTTTGTGAGTGCTGTTTTTGGGGATATGTCAAAATTGATAAGGCAAAAGTATTCTTAAATTGGGTACAAAAAACTAAACCCCTACAAAAGGGACTATCATAATCCTTTGTTCCCACTATTTGATTATAGTTTTATTTAAGAATACCTTGCCGCATATTTTTTACTCCTTTTCTGGACTTGAATTATTATATCACATCAGTTTTAGGAAAGCAAGTATCTAAAAGAAATTTTTCTTCCCCTTATATGTAACAATCATACCGGCTTCCTAACGTTCAGAATGTTTTCTGCTGTCTGCTGCGGCTTTTGGTTGGAATTGTCCAGCCAAAAGCCGATCCGTGGTGTTGTCTGCATTTTACTAAAATAAAACTGTAAATGCCTATGCCGTTATGCTATGAGCATAGTACATAGCATAACGGCTTCTCTTTCGTTGAGCTAGCAAGGAGGGTGAATATGTCTTTATCCATACAAGAGCGATTAAAAGACCTACGTGTGGAGCGTGGCTTGACGCTGGGGCAGCTTGCGGAGCAGACCGGGCTTTCCAAGTCTGCGCTGGGCAGTTACGAAACGGAAGACTTCAAGGACATCAGCCACTATGCCCTTATCCGGCTGGCGAAGTTTTACGGTGTGACCGCTGATTATCTGCTGGGGCTGTCTGAAATGAAAAATCACCCAAACGCCGATCTTGCAGACCTGCGTTTGAGTGATGAAATGATTGACCTGCTGAAAAGCGGGAGGATAGACAATACCCTGCTGTGTGAGCTGGCGGCGCACCCGGATTTCCCCCGGCTGATGGCTGACCTTGAAATCTATGTGAACGGAACGGCACTGAAACAGGCGCAGGGTGCAAACGCCATAGTGGACACGATGAGCGCAACTGTTATAAAAAAGCATAATCCTGGCATGAGTGATACGCAGTTAAGACAGCTTATCACCGCCCATATTGATGAGGACGAGTTTTGCCGCTATGTGATACAACGGGACATAAACGGGATTGCCCTTGCTCTGCGGGAAACACACAAGGACGATTTTTTCAGCGTCCCAGAGGATAACCCGCTAAAAGAAATGCTGGAAACTGCTGGTGAAATCGTCAGCCAGGACAGCGACACGGAACAAGCGTACTTGGCGTTTATCTGCAAACGGCTCAAGCTGAATTTTAGGAAGCTGTCAGTAGAAGAACGGAAGTGGCTGAAAAAGATTGCGGAAAAATCCGACTTGCTGAAGAATCCAAAACCGCAGAGAGGACGAAGATAAAAAATGCCTGAACGGCGGTTCTGGTTTTTCAGAACCACCATCCAGGCATTTTGTTTAGTAATAGAAAAAGGTGCAGTTGATTATTGCGTATTGTCAATCTCTCTCAAACCGGGTAGTAAAAATACGGCAAGCGCAACGATGATAATGCCAATTCCGCAAATGACAAACCATTTCTCAACTCCCAGCCGCTCCGCCAGAGGCCCGGAAATGACAAGGCCAAACGGCATGGCGAGGGAAGCGGCGCTTGTCAGTAGAGAAAAAACTCTCCCCAGATATTCTGGTCTGACCGTTTCTTGAAAAATCGCATTTTGCACACCGTAAAATGGAGCGGAAATTCCCATAACAGTACAGCACACAACAAAGACAAGAAATGCGTCTGGCGGCAAAAGCCCGGAGAGCATATTGCTAACGCCCATCAGGAGAACGGAAAGACCGATGGTGTACCGCCGTTTCTTAAAACCGCCCCAAATGCTCAGAATGACTCCGCCAAGCAGCATACCAACCGCAAAAGCAATTTCAGCGGCAGAGGCATGGGCCGGTGTTCCTTTGAAGTATGACATACAGATGAGAGGAAAAAGCGTACTGATTGGCATATAAAAGAACATATAAATTACACCAATCCAGAGCAGAGCAAAGAGGCCCCTGTTTTGCATTAATACCACATACCCCTCTTTCATATCCTGTAAAAACTGTTGTCTTTTCGTTTCTGGACATAGTTCAGGCGTTGGTATGGACGAAATCGCAACAGTCACACAGGCAAGGATTGCACCCACAATATCTAACAATATAATTGCATTAAGAGGCCAAACAGCATATAAAAACGCTGCGGCAGCTGGACTGATAATCGCACTTACTGCTTGCATGGTCTGCGTGTAACCAGCGCATTTTGTAAGTTCCTCTTTTGGCACAATCATAGGTGTTGCTGCGTTGAATGCTGGAGAATGAAAAGCAGTTCCCGCACTTCGGATTAACAGGACAACCATAATAGACCATACGGGCAATTCCATGTAAAACGCCACCAGCGCCAGAATACCGCCAGCGGCGGCAATTATCAAATCCGCACCAATCATTACGCTTTTACGGCTGTGCCGGTCAACAAAAGCACCTGCAAACGGGCCTAAACAGGCTTGCGGCAAAAATCCAATCAGTGTTGCCGCCGTCAATATGATTGCAGAATTAGTTTTCGCAACCAAATAAAAGATAATGGCCATTTGCAAAATACCGCTGCTAATAAAGGATATTGCTTGTCCGGCAAGAAGTGTAAAATAAGTTTTTCTCCATGAATTGTTGTTTTGGGTCATAATGCGAACATCCTTTTTTATTGCATTGTTCCTTTGTTTCTGCAATAAAAAGCAGGCGTTGTCCCACAGAGAGGGCAGACGCCTGCATAACAACAAAGCACGAAAAAACACCACGATACAGTTCAAAGACTGCTCGTGTCACACCTACGTGTTCCTTTGCATACGCACGCAAAAAAAGCCCACCATCATGTGGAAAAGTACTTCTACTTTTTATTGCTTATTAGCGTACACAAATTAACACACGTAAGCCTCCTTCCAATCTCAAACTGTTGCACAGTATAACACACATCCGATAGACTTGTCAACCATTTTTAACCTTGTTTTCCATCTTGTTTTTCCATCTCTTACGGGCAGTAGCAAAGCCAGGCGAGCCAGTCAACGGTCAAGATGAACGGCGCTTTCAGCGCCGCCGTTGACAGTCTCGCCCGTCTTTGCTAATGGGTAATCAAGGCGGGAAAGCCATTTTAGGGCTTTCCCGCCCATTTCAATTTTGGGAGAAGAAAGGCCCCAAAATGAACGAGTGCGGCCAAACACTTTTAGGGATTGGCCACCTTGTCCACCCATCCAGCGGGGCGGCGGGGAACGGTCAAGGCCGGGCGTCAGCCCATTCATTTCAGCCTTGACGGTTTCCTGCCGTCCTGCTACTTTTCCCGGAGTGTGGCCACACATCTGGTCACGGTGTCCAGAGCTTTGGGACTTTTTGTCCCATAGGCCGGGGGCGGAGGACGAGGGACGGGGGCTTTCATAATACGCCCTGTCTGCTGCTGAAATCAGCCCTTTGTTTCCGGCTTACCAGCCCCAAACAAAGCCCTGCTTTCCTGCCGCGTCAAATGCCCTTGCCCTCCCCGGCGGCAACGGTATTTTCAGGGCAACGCCGACAGAGCGTATAACACACTACACTTTGCTCCGCAAAGTCGTGTGCCAAATGGGGCGCTGCCCCCTTTGGAAACCCCCGCAACAAACAGGTGCTATGCACCCAGCCGGGAGCATAGCGCCGTTTGTTGTCAGCAGCCCGTTTCACGGTCTGCGTGTAGTTCCTTGTAAACTGACCTAAATACAAATTCAATGTATACAGAAAGAAATATATAAGGAGTGGGAGGGATTCCGCCGTAGTCGGCATTGTAGGAAAATCCAAAAGTTTAGATTTTCTCAAAATGCTTATCTTTTGGTCTTTGGTTCGGAATAGTGTAGTGCTGGCGGTCTATCTATTGTTTTCGGTTGCTTGCTTCTTTACCGTACATGAGCATTGTGACCGGGCTTAAAGCAGTGCTGGGCACCGGGCCATGCAAACTTTGCACTTAGGAAGTTGTTCTTGTGGCTAGTTCCGATCAGGACAAGGTCAGATTCACCGATCTCGAATTCGCCTTCAATTTCATTCCTTGTCGCAATCGCGTCTTCTTCAGTCAGAATCGCCTTGCCCTGAATGTTTTCAATATCGATTACAAACAAGCGCCTTTTTGCACTGCTCCTGCATTCCCGCTTCGCCATGTCGCTTCTCCCTTCTTGCCATTCCTGCAGCCTGCTGCTATCATTTGTGCGGACATATTATGTCCGCGTTTGCTAGTTACATTCTAGCTTGCTGCCAGGCAGTTTCAATGGTCCTGAATAGGACTCTTATCCGATTAATGTCCGCACTTTCCGAAAGGGAGAATAGAAATGGCTAGAACCGCAAGCAAGGTAAGGCTTGACCCACAATGGTTCATGTGGGTTCTCGAGCATCGCGGGAGAAGCATCCGATCACTTGGCCAAAGCATAGGATGGAATGAAAAGACCATAAGAAGGGCGATCAAGGATGGCAAAATCTCTTCGGAGCTGCTGGAGGAGATAGCACGCGAGATTGATGTTCATCCGGATTATTTGGCTGGCGAATATTCATGGACCCTTGATGCATTGCCCGACGAGGAGTCGAAAGCGGAGTTCCTTAAGACTTTCATGGACCCAAAATGGTATCCGTATCGCGAGGTTCAGCAGGACAGGGTTGGCCTTTCGGCCTACTGGGACCAAACCCTCTTGATGCATGGCATAAACAAGGAGGATTACCTTGGCCTCGATGGATTAGACCGTGCTCGTCTTCGCGATGATTTCGACGAGCTAACTACAAGATTGTTTAAGAGGTATTTTCCATCTTGCGATTACCTGAATGCGATTGAGTATCGAGAAGCTATGGCTTGGAGAACGGAACGAGATGTTTTGGAGGCAATGCTCCCGTACTTTGAGCAGCGCAGAATGGCATCTATGGATAATTAGGCTTCTGAAAAGGCATTGCTAAGCCCCAATAACGGCCGTTATTGGGGCTTTTCTCGTGCGCGCCTGCTCTAGATCACATGAACCTGAACACGGCTTTGATAAGCCACCTGCAGAATTTGCCGACGGCTCCGAAGATCACACTAATCGCCTTCATAGTCCATCCAACCTTCCTCTTCGATCTCAACCTCAATCTGCTGCAAGGGTTGCAGCTCCCTTGCCCATGCCAGTGCCTCCCACGAGGCTCCTGCGAGATTCGCTACAGCCTCGTCATCCATCGCGTCATTCGACGCTCTAAGCGCATCCACTACGCCTTGGAGCTGGCTTGCCAAGGACGGTCCGCCTCCATCCGAGAGGAGCAGCGCCGATGCGCAGTCGAGCCGCATGACGTCCACCAGGCCATCACCCATGCGGACAAGCATGCGGTCTCCGTCAACGAGCACCTGTTCAACGTCTCTCAGCTCGCCTTCCTCAGCGAGGAGGAAGCGCCAGCCCATGGCCCTTCGGCCGACTGGGACAACGTCGTCCTCAAGGTCCTCCTTGAAGCGCGGGTCCGTCTCGTAGAAATGCGCTTGCAACCACAGGCCTTTCTCCAGCTGGTCGAAGCGGACCTCGTAGTTTGCCAGCATGCAGCCGTCTCCGAACGGCTGGGAGGGCGTGTAGGAGTCCGTGTCGAACACGTCCAGCCGCCCGTCCCGGTACTTGATCTGAATCTTCATCGGCTGCGTCCTTCCTGTCGCCTCTCGTTATCTCGTTGCCTTGCGGCAGAGGAACCCTGAGCGACCCTCTGGGAGCCGTTTTGCCTGCTTCTGGGTTCGTACTGCCATCGTCCGGCGTCACCACTCCTGGCGGCGTTTCTAGCCGTCTCCCTGGGAACCAGGCCATGCTCAGCTGCGTAATCCCTGGCGGCGTTCAGCTCCTCGATGCGCTCGGCGCACTTGGCTGCAGCCTTGGGCTCCGTTTCGCGCTCCATACGCCTTTGCAGGGTCTCGATTCGCCTGCCGTAGTCGGCGCCTGACCCGATGGAGTACCTAGCGTTCGTCTCGACCGTCTTCGCCAGGTTTCCCAGCTCTGCCAAGTCGTTGATCTCAACCGCATCGGTTGCCTGTGACAGGATCGCCCTGGATGACGCCGCATCCGGATGGTAGGAGCCGATGCGCTCGAAGCGCTCCGTCAACGCGATCCTTCCGAAAGACATACCGAGCCTTTCCCCGGAGACCTTCTTCGACGGCTGGTCGGCAAGGGAGAAGATCCAGTCCTCCCTTGGGGCGTGGGGCGAGTTTTCGGCGACCTCGACCTCCATGAGCTCCAGGATCCGCATGAACTCCCCCTCGTTGCGGGACAGCACCTTCGCGACTGACACCCTGTTCCTGATGTCGCTGACCCACGAGTACGCGCCGGCGTCGAGGATTCCGCGCTCGGCTTTGTTGATGTACGAGGCCCACCGTGTTCGAGGTCGGGGAGGGGTTTTGGGGTCGCTCTGCCCCACCCTGCCCTTCGGCATCTCGTTGTCGAAGGCCGTCAGCCCCCTGGCCTTCGCCACCTCCTGGAGGCTGCGGTTCATGTCCAGTGCATTCGGGATGTGCAGCCGGTTTCCCGTCTCGAGGTTCGTGTTGTTCACCACGATGTGGGCATGCGGAATCCTTTGCCTGTTGTCGTCGTGGTAGATGACGGCCACCTGATAGTCGGAGAAATGCTTCCTCACCCAAGCACGAGTTAGCTCACGTAATCCTTCGAGGTCGATGTTGTCGCCAGGGTCTGGCGAGATGACGTAGTGACGGAAGGTAATGGCGCGCTTCCCTTTCCACGGCTCGTCGTTTCCGTAGTCGTGACGAAGCGCGTCCATCTCAAGAGCCCACTCCACTTCGTCTTTGAGGGCTTCGTCCAAGCCCCTGTCCTCGACCTCGTCCCAGGACAGGTTGAAGAAGTCTCGGAGAAGCGCCCTTCCGCCCTTCTCCAGGTAGTCCTTTATGCGGCCGCATCCTGTGTGCCCGTTGATCGCCTTGAGCACCGCCATGGCTACCGCCAGAACCTCTCGGACTCGTGGACCGCCTGGACCATGTCCTTGATCTCTTCGACGGAGCCTTGGACGAGCTCGAGCTCGGTAGCTGCCTTGGTTAGCTGCTCCTTTGCGACCTGCGGGTCGATGCCGCCCTTGTTCCTCACGAACATGGCGATGGTGTTCAGGGCCCTGACCGCCTGGTTGTAGTGGCGTCCCCATCGGATGAGCTCACGGTTAATGCGGCCCATGGTCTTCGCGTCGATGACGACGACGCGGCTGCCTGCGTCTATTGCGGCAAGCTCGTCGGGGTCCGATATGGGAAGCCTGAGGAGGGCGCGGATTGCCTCGGAGTTCGCTAGCTCCAGGGCCTCCGCTCTCTTGTCCAGGAGCTGCCTGTCCTCCTCTGTCATGCGGCAGCTCACGGTGCGCGTGTATTCGCCCATCGTTGTCTCCTTGCGTCTTTTAGGGGCCACGGGGGATCCCCCGTGAAGGGAGCGGCGACGGTGGAAGTCGTATTGCCGCTTCCGGTTGTCGGAGGTCGGGGAGGGTTTCCCGGATGCTGCTTTCATCCGGGGTGGAAGCGCCCCGACCCACCTCCGACACAAGTCATTGCGTTGTAATACGCAATGAGTTACTCGCTACGATTCGAATATGACGGCTTCTACCGAGCCCCATGGGCATCGGTGAACCCTGAGACCGCATTCGCGGCCTGGCGGGCCAGCTCCGCGATGCGCTCTATTGCCTCGGAGTCCGCCGCACTAGGGTTCTTGGGAAGGTTCGCGACGAAGCGGCGGAGCGCCTTCTCGGCGCTTACAAGCCGCTTGTCGGCGGCGGGCTCGGAGGCTGTCATCGAGGCGACCAGCTCGGTTGTCGCCGCCTTCGTTCTCGGCGACTCCGCCCATTTGTCGAACGCCGATCTCTGCGTCGCCTCTCCCGACTTCTCCAGCGCATCGATGGCCTTGGCGGACAGCTCGCCCGAGTCTGCGACCTCGCGCCACTCCGGGATGAGCTTTGCGACCTTGTCGGCCAAGGCCTCCTCGCGTTTGATGGTCTTGCCGCTGATCTTGCGGCCGGTCATCTCCTCCACGATGCGCGCCTTGACGTCCTCGGTGCGCATGCCCGCGACGGTCGGGTCGGTGGCGCGCATCTGCTCGACCTGGATGCCCAGGGCCTTTGTCGCAGCGGCGCGCTCGGTGACGGTCAGCGCCCTCGTGAAGAAGTTCGCGGTATGGAGCAGGACGAGGGCCTGCTCGTCCGAGATGTCGGCGATGACCCTGCAGGGCAGCTTGGAATAGGAGGGGCCCCGTTGGGCAAGCAGCCTGAACGCGGCCATCCTTCGATGGCCCGAGATCATCTGGAATCCCCCGCCCTGCAGCCTGCGCACCAGGGGAAGGTCCGTCAGGCCGTCTCGCTCGATTGACTCCGCGAGCCTCGCAATCCCCTCCTCGTCCATCGAGTACGCGACGTTGCCGGGATGCTCGCTGATGTCGTCGAGGGGAATCTCCTTCACGGGGAACCTGTTTGCGGTTTGGGCGCTGGCATCGAGAAGCCCGCTGATGCTGAACCCGTTGGCTACTTCCGTGGCGCTCATGCCATCGCCTCCCACAACTCGTCCGCAAGGGCCTCGTAGTCCTTCGCCGGCCTGCTTCCGGGCTCGAACACGGACACGGGCTTCCACTGCCAACTTCCCTCGCAGACCTTTGAGGATGCGTGGATGACGTTGGCTAGCTGCTGATCTGGGAAGAACCTTTCCAGCACCGCCTCGCCGGTTTTCTCGGCATTGGTCATGCGGCCGGGCACGCAGGTGCGCAGGATCCTGAAGGTTGGCACCGGCATGCGGAGCGCGTCAGCGATCGCCTGGATGGCGTTTACCGTCAGAGCGGTTCCGCGCATGACGGTTGAGTCGAGCTTCACGGGGATGACCACCATGCCGGAGTCGGCTGCGGCAAGGTAGGCGTTGAAGGCCAGCCTCTTCATGGTCGGGCTGCAGTCGATGATGGCGACGTCGTAGTCCCCCGCGCAGTCGTCCAGCGCGAAGCGGAGCCTCTGCTCTCGCAGCATCAGCTCGTTCTGGTCGGTCAGCTCGATGATGGACGGGACGACGGAAAGGTTGGCAATCTCGGTCTCGTAGGCGACTTCGGAGACGGGGGCGTTCTCGTAGAGAAGCTGGATGGACGTCCTGCCGTCCGCGGCCGCGCGGTCATAGAGGCCGAAGTAGTCTGTGGCGGATGCCTGGGGATCCAGGTCGATGAGCAGGACCCTCAGGCCTCGCGCCGCGTAGATAGCGGCGAGGTTAACGGCCGTGGTCGTCTTGCCCACCCCGCCCTTGTAGTTGCTCACTGCAAGGGTGCGCATGGGAAGCTCCTTCGCGTCTTGCAGCCCCGAGGTTGTGGAAGTGAGGGGCTGCGTATTCGGTTGGCTGGATGGAATTCGAAGAACTGGAACGTCCATCCCTGTATTACCAATGGTAGCACAATTGATACAAATTTGTATCAATGATTATGGAAGCGGTTTAGTCGTGTTGTGAAATGGTTCCCAGCCCGCCTAACCGAGAGAAAGGAACGAGCAAATGGGCATGATCCAAGACCTCGTCGACTTCGGAGAAGAGGCAGAGGCGTTAAGCGAGTTTTGGCTAGCTTCTGGCTAATGTCCGCATATTGGCAATTTGTTGGATTCGCCAATGAAGCAGTGCGACAATGCTTGCAAGCCGAGACGATGATAGGAGGTCTTCTGTGGCTGCCAAGGACTATTCCAAGCTCAACAAGCAGTTCGTCGTGATCGACATGTACGACGACCCCGAGGATTACGAGGTCCAAGCCGGCGTCGCGATTCCCGCAGAGCATGCCGAGGCTTTCATCGCGGAAGTAGAGAGGATCGCCGTGGAGAAGTTTGGCGGGGCCACCTTCTCCGAGCTGCTCGATTGCGACGAGAACGACGAATCGATGGACGCATCCTCGAAGAAGAACTTCTCCGACCAGCTAGGCCGCGTCATCGCGGCCGCAGAGCGAATCATGAGGGAAGGCCGATAAAGCACGGAAGAGCCCCTCGGGCGAACCCGAGGGGCTCCCGGCCCTCCAGCGGGGGCCGGGATGGAGGTCGATTACTCGACCCCGCAGCTGAAGGCGTTGATGTGGTGCCTCAGGAGGGCCCTGTCGGCGCTCACGACAAGCATGTCGATGATGTCGAAGCGGACCTGGATGTCGCCTTCGGGCGAGTTGCCTGCGAGCCAGGAAGCTGCCGCGATCTCAAGGTCGCTGCGGGAGACCTTGCCGCCCTCGAAGCCGCCCTCGCCGTACTCGGTGGCGGTGACGTCGATGAAGACCAGGGAGTCCTCGTCGCTGGCGATCAGGTCGATTGTGGTTCCCTCGGGGGAAGTCCAACCGGTCTCGAGAAGCTCGAAGCCCTTGCGCTCGATGAAGCGGGTTGCTGCCTGGACTGCCTTCTCCTGAAGTTCGAAATTGCTCATGATGACCTCCGTTTGTTCGCGGCCGGCCCCTTTGGCCTGCCTTGTGATCCGGAAGCCGCGCAGGTTCTGGCCGAAGGCAAGGAGAAAAGCGAAAACCCGGCAGGGCCCGAGTTTTGCGCAGCAAAAGTTTTTCGCGCCTTGCCTGATGAGCCTGGTTCTGAGCGAGTGTTGCGGAGCCAAGGGAGGCGAAGGAGGGCGTCCCGGCATGGGAGGTCTGAGCAACGGGTTCAGGGTTGGCTGGATGGCGAACCCGCTTTGAGCGCTGGCTAGAGCCGAGAGCGGCTGGACTTACGAGGAACGATGGCCCGATTGCCTGACGAGGAATCGGTCTAACGACTCACCGTCGAATACGCTAGGCGGCAAGGGCGTGGCAAGGTCGCCTGCGACCATGTTTGCGGCTGCTGGCTTGACAGGCAGTTTGATGGCGACAATAGTCCGCCATTTCATCGACATGTTGTGTGCGTATGGGCATCGTGGCGCCCGCGTCTTCAGCTGAGGGTCGCTATCGACCGGTCCGGCACTGGAGGACGTGCGACCATGTTCAACGCCGGGCTCTTCCGTGCGCCGGCCTTCCCTCATGATTCGCTCTCAAGCCCGCCGAGCGCTAATCCGACGCGGGAGGCGGGCTTTCATGCCCCACTGTCCAATGCCTGGGACATGCAAGCCACCTGCAACTATTTACGATACAAATGGGCTGTTATTAGCTGGCTTCTAAAGACTTTTTCTGATCGGTGATATACTTTCATTTGTATTGCATTCCGCAAACGAAACGTAAGGAATAGCGATGAGCTACAAGGAACTGATCAAGAGCGGCGCTGACGCGACCGACATCCAGCAGTACCTGGTTGACGGCGAGATGACAGCCATCACCATCCGCATCCCGAAGAACCTTCGGGATAGCGCAAAAGAGGCCGCGGAACTCCGCGGCATGAGCTTCAGCACGTTGATCCGTAAGTGCATGATCGACGAGTTGAGCAGAAAGGAACAGTGATATGGCCAGCCAGGTCAAATCAAAACAGCGTGTAGCAGACCACGGTGAGGTCTTCACCAACGAGCGCGAGGTAAAGGCGATGCTCGACATGGTGAAGCAGGAGACGGAGAGGATAGAGTCTCGCTTCCTGGAACCCGCCTGCGGCGACGGAAACTTCCTTGCGGAAGTCTTAAGGCGCAAGCTTGCTGTGGTCAAGGCAAGATACGGAAAGAGCGTACGGGACTACGAAAAGTACTGCTTCATCGCCGTGGGCAGCATCTATGGAGTAGAACTGCTTGCGGACAATGCTGCTGACTGTCGCAATCGCCTTTACAGCATCTTTGAGGTCGAGTACATGAAGGTCTGCAAGAAGAAGCCGGATGAACGCTTCCTTCAAGCAATTCGCTACGTAATTGACCACAATATCCTATGTGGTGACGCGCTGACTCTTCTGCAAAGCAACGGAGAGCCGATTATCTTCCCGGAGTGGTCCATGGCCATGGGAACGAAGGTGAAACGCCGCGACTTCCGTCTGGATGAGATGATGGAGGGAAATGTTGACCATGGCGAAACCATGAGCCTCTTCGGCGCAAGCGGTGCGCCGACAACGGAATGGGAATTCGACGAGGAGACGCAGACTTATATTCCGCTCCCCATCAAGGAATACCCGCTTACAAGTTTCTACGAGGTGATGGATTATGAGTAGTCTGTTTGAAGCAACGTACAACCCTGACGTTCTTAGCTGCATCGCGAATTTGAGCAACGATGAAGTGTTCACTCCTCCCGAAGTTGCAAATCAAATGCTCGATCTTCTACCAAAAGATATTTGGTCAGACCCAAATGCAACATTCTTGGACCCTGCTTGCAAGTCAGGCGTTTTCTTAAGAGAAATCGCAAAAAGGCTCATTGCTGGACTTGAGAGCGAGTTTCCGATTCTAGAAGAACGCCTTGAGCATATTTTTAAAAAACAACTATTTGGAATGTCCATAACAGAACTTACGAGCTTGCTATCTCGCAGAAGCGTTTATTGCTCGAAATACCCCACTAGCGTCTACTCGGTAGTTCGCTTCGATAACCCAGAGGGGAACATTGACTATAAACGCATTGAACACTCTTGGTCTGGGGGAAGGTGCGAACTGTGCGGTGCTCCTCAAAAAGAATACGACCGTGGAGCAGACCTTGAATCTTATGCGTATGAGTTTATTCATCTTGACAATCCTAGTGAGGTCTTTGGAATGAAGTTTGATGTAATCGTAGGAAATCCCCCATACCAACTTTCTGATGGAGGAGCTCAGGCTAGCGCAACTCCTATTTACAATAAATTTATCGAGCAAGCGAAGAAGCTGAATCCGCGCTACATGACAATGGTTATTCCTGCTAGATGGTTTTCCGGCGGCAAAGGATTGGACTCCTTCCGCGCAGAGATGATCAATGATAGACGTATTAGAAAGCTTCATGACTTTCTTAATGCTGCAGACTGCTTCCCCGGAGTAGAAATCAAAGGCGGAATCTGCTATTTCCTTTGGGATCGCGACAACCCCGGGCTCTGCGATATCGTTACCCACAATGGAAATTCTTCTATCAGCCAAGAAGCGAGATATCTTCAGGAAGACAACACTGGCGTTTTTATCCGCCATGAGTTGGGTGTGAGCATCTACAGAAAGGTCACCCAGGGAAGCGAAAAGCGCTTTTCTGATTTTGTTAGCACGCAGAAGCCTTTTGGACTCAGAACTTTTGTGCAAGGCGTTGAAAAGCCTTTTGAAAATAGCGTTAAGCTCTACCAACGCGGTGGCGTAGGATACATTTCGAAAAACGACGTCGAAAAGAACCACAAATATATCGATACTTGGAAAATCTTCATATCTCGTGCCTATAACGCCGGAGACATGATTCCTCATCAGATAATCGGTAAGCCCATTCTTGCCGAACCGGGCAGTTGCTGCACTGAGACATACGTGATGGTTGGACCATTTTCTTCTAAAGCGCAAGCTGAAAGCGCATTGTCCTACATCAATACGAAGTTCTTCAGGTTCATGGTGTCTCTCATAAAAGTATCTCAAATGGCTCCTGCTAAAGTTTATGAATTTGTTCCAATGCTTGATTTCGACAGGGTTTGGAACGATGAAGACCTCTACTCTCTGTTTGGTTTGTCCGAAGATGAGATTGAGTTTATTGAAGCAATGATTAAACCCATGAGCGATGACGAGTAATCCATACTCCGATTGAGACCATTTCTATTTGCCCGGTGAACAAAATGAACAAAAACTTCTTCCCTCAAAAACCAGCAACAAAACCTTTCATTTACGCTTACTCTGATTCAAATCCCGCATACAGAGGCATGCTAAAAGTCGGATATACATCCATCGACGTTGAGAAGCGTATTGCCGATCAATATCCAACGCTTAAACCCGGAGAAAAGCCATACAAAATCGTCTTTTCCGAGCCCGCCGTTCGCAACGATGGAACCTCTTTCATGGACCATGAGGTTCACGAGGCCCTTGTACGCATGGGCTTCAGAAGGCTTCGTGACGAAGACGGAAAACTTACCGAGTGGTTTAAGTGTGACGCCAAAAATGTTCGCGCAGCTTGGTTGGCAGTTCGTGATCGCAAGGAGAACGTTGAGAAACGTGACCAGGACTTCGAAATGCGTCCTGAGCAGGCCGCAGCCGTAGAAAAAACCATCCGTTACTTCGAATCTATCAATGCGGACAACCCTCTTCGCACCCCTAAGTTCCTCTGGAACGCGAAGATGCGCTTTGGCAAGACCTTTGCAACTTACCAACTCGCCAAGAGGATGAACTTCAAGCGCGTGCTTGTACTGACGTTCAAACCCGCCGTCCGCAGCGCCTGGCACGATGACCTAGTGCGCCATGTTGACTTCGAAGGATGGCAGTTCGTCACGCGAGAAGGTCTTCAGTATGAAGATGCCGATTCAAGCAGGCCGATTGTCTGCTTCGGCTCATTCCAAGACTTCCTTGGAAAGGACAAGAACACCGGCAGCATCAAACCTCGCAACGAGTGGGTGCACCTGGAGCACTGGGATCTCGTCGTCTTTGACGAGTACCATTTCGGAGCCTGGAATGAGAACTCCAAGAGCCTCTTTGCGCTTGATGACGACGACGAGAAAAGCACTGCCGAGGCATCCAACACCGGAGACGGATACGATGAGTCTTGGCTCCCAATCGAAACCGACTACTACCTGTTCCTTTCAGGCACGCCATTCCGTGCTTTGAATTCAGGCGAGCTCATCGAGGAGCAGATTTTCAACTGGACATACTCCGACGAGCAACGCGAAAAGGAGAACTGGGACGCAGCGAATCCCGGAAAGCCGAACCCTTACATTACCCTACCTCGCATGGTCCTGATGACCTATCAGATGCCTGACGAAATCGTGAACATCGCCCGAGGCGGCGAGTACAACTCATTCGATCTCAACGCGTTCTTCGAAGCAAAGGGCAAAGGCAAGGAAGCAGAGTTCGTTTTCAAGGAGTACGTCCAGAAATGGCTCGACCTTATCCGCGGCGCATACTCTGCAACCACATTGGACAACCTGAAGCAGGGCGCCGAGAAGCCACCGGTGCCGTTCAGCCATGTTCCCCTGCTCAACGTCTTGAACCATACCCTCTGGTACCTTCCTAGGGTCAACAGCTGCCATGCGATGGCAAATTTGCTGGCGGAGCCTCAGAACGCCTTCTACCATGACTACACCGTGAATGTCTGCGCAGGTGCCGAGGCGGGCATTGGAGCCGCCGCCCTTGACAAGGTCCAGGAGTCCATGGAAAACCCTCTAGACTCGAAGACGATTACCCTCACCTGCGGAAAGCTCACAACCGGCGTCACCGTCAAGCCATGGACCGGCATCTTCATGCTCACAGGCATTGGAACTCCTGAAGCGTACTTCCAAAGCGCCTTCCGCGTCCAAAGCCCTTGGACCATTGGCGAGGGCGACGACCGCGAAATCGTGAAGAATGAATGCTACGTCTTCGACTTTGCGCTGGATCGCGCGCTGCGCATGGTCTCCGACTACAGCTGCCGCCTCTCCATCCAGGAGACGGGCCCCGAGCAAAAGGTCGGCGAGTTTATCAACTTCCTCCCGGTGCTTGCCTACGACGGCAGCGCGATGAGGCAGGTTTCCGCCGCCGATATTCTCGACATCGCGATGGCCGGCACCAGCGCGACGCTGCTCGCCCGTCGCTGGGAGAGCGCGCTCCTCGTCAACGTCGACAACGACACGCTTCGCCGCCTGCTTGCCAGCGAGGAGGCCATCAACGCCCTCATGAGCATCGAGGGCTTCCGCAACCTGAACCAGGACATCGAGACCATCATCAACAAGTCCGAGGCGGTAAAGAAGGCCCGCAAGGAAGCAGAGAAGCTCACTCCGAAGGAGAAGAAGGAGCTCTCCGAGGAGGAGAAGGAGTTCAAGTCCAAGCGCAAGGAGATTCAGGAGAAGCTGATCAAGTTCGCTACCCGAATTCCTGTCTTCATGTACCTAACCGATTACCGCGAGGAGACCCTGAAGGACGTTATCACGCAGCTGGAGCCAGGCCTGTTCAAGAAGGTCACCGGCTTGGACGTCAAAGACTTCGAGTTGCTTACCACTTTGGGCGTCTTCAACGACGGCCTCATGAACGATGCCGTCTACAAGTTCCGCCGTTACGAGGACTCCAGCCTCTCCTATACGGGCATCAACAAGCACGAAGGTGAGCGAGTCGGCCTGTTCGACACCACCCTTTCTGATTATGAATATCTCGAACTCGCACAAGAGGAATCCATGGTCACACCTGAAGGGTTTGCAAAGAAAGCTGCCCCTGCGTCAAAGCCTGCAAAGAAACAACCCGTCCTCCGCAAAGACAAGCCTACGCCCAAGACAACCGCCCCTGAACCTAAAGCCGCATCCGTTTCTAAGCCCGTGAAGAAAGACTGGGTTGTTGAGGAGCTTGAATCCAAAAAGATCGAGAGCGTAGACCTTCGCGAGTCCGATGGGTGCCTGTGGGTTGTAGGCGGTGGAGAGCTCGACGCTGCCATGAAGGAGCTCAAGGAGCTCGGCGCCGAATTCAAGTACAGCTTGCGTGGTGGAAAGGCCACTGGCAACCGCAGCGCTTGGTGGCTCAAGGGCTATCCAGAAAAGCAGGAGCCTAATCAAGAGCCTCAGGGCGTCACCGAAGAGCAGCTGGCTGCCATCGAGCCCGGTTCTCTCGTGTTCCATAAGGCGTTCGGCTATGGCGAAGTGCTCGACATCGACGACTCCTATATCACTGTCGCTTTCGACAATGACGACAAGAAGAAGAAACCGTACCGCAAGCTCGTCTTCCCTGGCACCTTCTACCAGGGTATCTTGCAGATTGGGTAGCGTCTATGACGAATACGATTGTCGAAAAACCAATAAAGGTAGACTTGCATATCCATTCGGCAGCTTCTTCGCATAAGGATGGTTCGAAGGTTTCGCAGAATACCGCCGAGAACCTTCCTGTTCTAATCCAGAGGCTTGAAGACCAAGAAGTGAATCTTGTTTCAATCTCTGATCACGATTGCTTCGACTACGATCTTTATAGGTCTTTTGTATCACTTGCGAGTAGCAGTGAGGTAATTGAGAAAGTCTTACCCGCAGTCGAGTTTAGCGTTGGATATAAGGTTGAAGGAGAACTCCGCGTAGTTCATATTGTCACGGTATTCGACGACAAAGATCAAGATGCTCTAAAGAGGCTTTCAGAAATGCTCGAGCTCGTAAATGGCCATCCATCTTACGACTGCGCCGAATGCTTTAGTGAAAAGTCATACTGGGAGATAATCAAGAAAACGGGTGTTGACGTTGTTCTGATTGCGCACCAGAAAAACAGCCTGGGTTCTAAAAAGCCAAGAGTTAACGACGCTTCAAGCGTAGGAGAAGAGCTTTTTAACGAACTGGTATTTCTTGATTACTTCGAAGCTTATGAGTACAAAAATCAGAAGAATGAGCTTTTTAATAAGACATACAACTACAGTAAGGAAGAAACGGAGCAGATCCGTTTCATTACGGGTTCCGACTGCCATAACTGGTCATGTTACCCGCATGTCGATAGCAATGATTCGAGCATCCCTCACCCAACTTATCTGAAGTGCCTGCCAACCTTCCGCGGCCTTTCCCTAGCTGTGACTGATCTTGGCAGAATCAAGACTGTGCCAAAGTTCTTCAACCCTGCGCATAACACGTTGCAAGAGCTTGAGCTGGTTGTTTCGGGAACCCGCGTTAAGGTGCCGCTATCAAAAGGAATCAACGCAATCATCGGAGACAATTCGATTGGCAAGTCCTTAATGCTCAATGCTCTGACTGGTTTCCGGCACGTCAATGCTTCCACAAAGAACGGATACAATCGATACCTCGCAAAAATTGGAGTTTCAATCGAATCGAAGCTTGAAGAAGGAAGCTACAAGTTTGACGGGCAAGGCGATATTAAAGACATTTTTGAGGGGATCCGTAACGGACGAACTAAAGCTAGCGACATTCTTTCAAGGCACTTCCCTGAGCCTGTCGATAACTCGGCTGTCTTGACCGCAGGAAAATCGCAAATTTCGCTCCTCTGTGATTCAACAAGAAAGGCAATCGAATTCTCGAACGCAATTTCGTCAATGCCGTCCTTTGACATTCCAACAGATCAGTTGGATGCCCCAGCCGAAAGTGTTAGCCTAACAGGATCGCTTCGCACGCCCAGCCCCAACAAAGACCAAGCTGTTATAGATAAGGCCGAGGAAATCCTGGCTAGTCTTGACTCGATGCTCCTGGAGAACAGGAATGCTCTGACTCCTGAAGACACGGAGGATATTAAGGAAGCCAGGAAACATCTTTCAGGCATTGTCCGTAGACATAAGGTTGTTGTAGGCGCAATAAAACTCAAGAAGCGAATAGCGAATGCCTTCTCAGCTGCATTTTCCAGCACTAAAACAAGTGTTGCCAAGGTAATCACAGATAGGCAGCAAGCTGTCTCTTCCTACAACGAATCGATAGATGCGGCGGCAACCGCCATAATCAATGCAGTTGAGAAAAAGGCTTGTGTAGCAGACTTTTCTTTCGAGTTCGACCCAATCCCTGTTGTGCCGAAAGAAAACCCTGTTGGGGATTTGACCTTTGTTTCGAAGTTGGGCATCGAAAGCTTAACGCCTGCACTGCTCAACTCCGTTTTGTCGTCCGTTTTGAAAGTAAATAAGTGCTTGGATTTTACCCGGCTAACCCGATCCGATCTCATTGAGGCGATAAAAAACTACCCCGATGATGTCGGATTAGATCCAGTGGCGGTTTTGAAAGAGCGCATGATAAACGAACTAGAAAAGAGGCTTGCGCCCCAAAACGCAATTATTAAAGATCAGAGTGATTTGTATGAGGAGCTTTCGCAGGGGTTCAATGCGCAAATGTACTTTTCGCTTATGGCAGATTCCGCACTTGGCGAATCCGTGTATCTAATCGACCAGCCCGAAGACCAGATTTCCCAAAACGCAATCAAACATTCAGTCTTGAAGGAATTCCGTTCGATTGCCCAGAGCCGTCAGGTCATTCTTGTGACCCATAATCCTCAGTTTTTGGTGAATCTAGATGTTGATAACGTTATCGCCCTGTCAATGGAAGGCGGGGAGCTCTGCGTCCGCCACGGCGCTCTCGAATACGAGTGCGCCACGTATTCTGTTTTGCAGGTTGTTGCGGATACGGTTGAAGGCGGACTCGACACTATTAAAAAGAGGATGAAGAGATATGACAAGAACAGTTAGTTTTGAAGAGACGGCAGACGAGTTTGTGTTCATATGCACGATCGAGAACCAGACCAAGAAAGTTTTCAAGGTAAATAAGGAAACATTATCCGTAAGCGCCAACCAACTTTTCGAGTCAATGTTTTCCGATCTTAATCAGGCCCCTTCCTTTGAGTTTATCGAGCCGGCAAACCTCGAGAAAACATCAAAGCATGTTTTCCAGACCGTGAAGCAAATTGTCGAAAAAGCTTCTGAGGGAATCAAGCAGGAGTGGTTTGACCAGTCTGAAGAACTTGTTGCCGCTGAGTAGGCTCTGCAGGGGAGGGTTTTGCGGGGTTTCCTCTGCCCTACCCTCCCCTGAAATATAATGTCCATGTGGCCATTGGCTGTTGCTCGCAGTTTGCCGTGACCCAGCGTGACCCACGAAAACGCCTCGGATGACCCAAAAAAACCGTGACCCAAATTTGACCCCATGGAATTTCGTCCATTTTTGAGACTGGGTGTAAATAGAACAAACTGGAACAAACTGCGACAAACTGGAACAAACTGGAGATAGTTTTTAACTATTGAGTGGGAGTAAAAAGTACTTATAACGGTTCGCTGCAGTAGGTGATAAAAACCAAAGAAACACCAGTTAGAATAGCCTATTTGGGGTTTCTTGATGTTGCAGTTGAGAGCGGTTGAAAATGCTTTTTCCGGGATTCTTAATCCATCAGATGGCTTATCAGACACAACAATTGATCCATGACTTTACGACATATTTCCGCAGTTAAAGAGCCGAAAATTGGAGAGCATAACGCAACAATTCGTTCACGGGAGGCGAGCATGCCGCAGCACGTGAAGGGCGTAGCCGTTCAAAACTGCACCCTCACGCTCGGATGTCCGCCATCTTCTCATTGCCCGCAGGTTCACACACTCGCTGTAGCGGTCTGCTATGAACGGAACTTTCGGGTGCCTAGATAAGCAGCTCCCTCTCGCCCTGCCCGGGCTTGTGCTGGCGGCGCGACATGTTGTTCTTCTTGAATACCACCTTCTGAGCGTCTCTCATCTTGAGGAACGACTCCTTGGCGGCGGTATGAAACGGCAGCAGCCTCGTGCCCGCCTTGGTCTTGGCGCCCTTGAAGTTGTCGAGGGCGTGTTGGGGTATTTGGTGGCGAAATAACGGGCACGACATGGAAAAACCCCGCTTTCACGAAGGAAAGCAGGGATCGTTGGGTAGGAGGATTGCTTAGAACGCTTCAATGCGCGGAGTCTCAAGGTCCTTGACCTCGAAGGAACCGTCGTTGAGCTCTGCGAGGCGCGCGTTGAGCCTGCCGGGGAGGTCGAGCATCTTGCCCTCGTCAGCCTTTTCCCGTTTCTCGTCGAACCAACACGCCTGGCCGTGGATGTCGAACTCATAATAGGACGAGTAGAACTCGGAAATCTCATCGTTGTCCACGATGGAGATGCCGGTGCACAGCTTACCGTCAATGCACTCGTCTTTCCACAAAGGTCCGAACGTGAAATCAAGGGATATCTTCAATGGCTTCATTACCTCGCCCTTCCTCTCTTCACGGGATAGGCGCTGACCATGAAACCGTTCAACCCCCATCCCTGCAAGTAGGATGCGCTCGCCTTCGTATTCGCAGAAGCTGTTGTTTTTGGCATTTTCTCTTCACCACGACGCTAATCAAATAGCAGAAGCTGGCGCGTGGGTCTCGTCAAAGCCACATATAGGTTTTCCTTTGAATAAGCCTTCTGGTCCGAAGCCCTGACGACGGCGACGCTGTCGAATTCGAGGCCCTTGACTAAAAGCACGCGCGAGATCTTAAATTGGGCTGGTTTGTATGGCCGATACCGATCACTTGCCTTTGCGCGCTCAAATGCAGAAATAGGATCCTCTCCTGCATCAAGGGACGCTCTGATGGCGAACAAAACGTCGTTCCAGGCTTCTCGTCTGACGAGATGAGGACCACAGCAATCGCGAATGGAGTCGCAAGCTCCATTAAAGGTGACCTTGTTGAAATCTTGAGATGCTAGCCCAAGATTAACAAGCACGTGGGCGTAGTCTTTGCGAGCCTTTGCGGATAGGTACCGATCTAGCGGTTTGCTCTCTTGCAATGCGCGAAGGATTGGCCTATCGAGAACTTTCGAAAGACGCGAATGGCATTCAAGGGCAAGTTCTGCAAGCCATTCTGCCTTCGCCCCGGAGTTCCCCTGCAAAGGAAACGATCTCAATCGTTCTCTTGCAAATTTGCCCTCCATTTCTTCTACGAGTTCAAATGATCCTGCCAGTCTCTTCGATATTTTTTCGGAAAAGACTAGAGGAAGATTAGGGCACAGCATCGCAGCACTTTCACTTCTGCGCCGCATTGCATACGCGCCTCTAATTACTTCCTCCTTGGACGGACTTGACAAGATGTGCTCCACATTGGCGACGTCAATTGCTTCGAAGTCCAATTGCTTATCAGCCATTAATTCCGGCCTAACGTATTCCAGTAACCATTTTCCTAGCTCGGGGTTTGTCTTGGACCAGCGGTGAGGCTTGGGGTCAAGTGACCCCAATGGGGCGAAGGAACCCTCAACGTCTAATATCCAATCAGGGAATTGCTGACCCTTGAAATCGAATATACGCTGAAGCCTGTCGCCGAAAACGGCGACGGACCCGATTATGTCCCGAAGGGCAATCGCAAGGCGATGTTGCGCCATGTCGCAGTCTTGGTATTCGTCAATAAGAATCAACGAATAACTGGCTGATACGACAGACCCAAACACATCGGACGAGCATAGCTTGACAGCCCCCAAGACACACTGGGTGTAATAGTTGGGATCGGAACGAGTTGCTTCAACGTCTATCCCCGAGAGTAATGGGTATGCATGCGAAATCCGTTCGGCCCAAGCGCATATAGTGAACACGGAGTATTTGGATGAATCGACCCCGAAACGACGAAGGCGATCTTTAATAACGGAGACTCCGGCATTGGTGTGAGTGAGGATTAAGGTTTTCTTTTCGAGATTGCCAGCGAGGTTCGTCACCGATGCAATCAATTGCGTTTTTCCCGTCCCTGCAGGAAGTTCGATGGAGCAAGGGGCCGCGGAGAGGACTTCGGCAGCGAGCGTTCTGCTCTCGTTGTCCAGGGCATCCATCAATCCTCCCTCGGGAAAGCGCTCAGCAGCTCGTGGTATGTTGTGTTTAAATCCGACTGAAAGAATCGATCGCTCCGAGCAACTGTGTCGATAAGCCATTTCCCAAGTTCGATACTTGCGGGAACGCTTTTGAACCAGCCTTTTCGTTTTGAAGCTGAAGCGACAAGCATCTCCCTTACGTCCTCCTCGGGTCTGCCAAGCCAACATGCTTCCGGCGACGAGGGATCGAATGCGCCTAATCCATTGTTGGAGAAGTCAGAGTTAACGCGTTCGCGTGAAACTATTTCCTCATCTACGATAAACGCGAGCAGCTGGGATATCTGCTCCTTTTCCAGAGCATCGAATATGGCGCTTTCTGTAGACCAACCATTGGGCCATGTGAAGATGCGTACACCAGATTTCCTGACACTTTCCAACTTGTCATTAGTGTCAGAATCGTCAGCATCCACAAGAAGGGCAACCTTGTATCCTAAAGATGCGAATCCTATCGCTTTCGAGACGGCGCTCGAGCCTCCGTTGCCCTGGCAGAGACATACCCCGCGCGCTGCCAAAGTCGGATCACCTTGCGCACGAGACGCATCATCGTGGCGCTCCGCAAAGGCTCTATAAAGGCCCTCTTCCGTTTGCCCCTCAACAACGATAATTGACCGCGCCAGAAAGGGAGAAGGGTTCGAGCGGTGAAGGCCCTCGAGCTCTTCGGGCACGAAAGAGCATCGAGCCGCTCCGTCTCGATTGGCCAATATTGCGATTTCTGCAGCCGAACAGCTCTCGACGGCGTTGCTTGAATGGGTGGTAAGGAACACTTGCGAAATATCCTCATCAGACCTCAAGGCCTCTATAAGGCCAATAACGCGGTGCGGTTCAAGGCCGCTTTCTGCCTCGTCGATCAAGAGCGTAGATTTATCGGTGGCGCCGAGCTTTTGTATCGCGAGGCTTGTAAGGCGACGCGTGCCGAGTCCATAGCGATGAACGGGAACGCTTCCTGAATAAAGCGCGAGCGAACCGTAGCCGTCGCCTCTTGAAACATCGAGTCCTGGAGTCATATCGGAGTAGTCGGCAGCACCTAAGGCCTGGGCGCTGGCCCTAATGCCGTCCAGCACGGAGGCAAAATCCGCAGACACCGAGAGTTTGTTCAGGGCATTACGGGCAGCCTGAGTGGCGTCACGTAATGCCGCCTCGGCTCCGTCGGTACCCCGTGATGCCCTGCCCAGTGCTGAATTGCGCGACCAACGAAGGTGAGTGTCGACCCTCTCATCGAGCTTGGAAACACCGAGTTTTCTTCTTATCGACGCCTTGAACGGTATGGACGATCCGTCAGGGCAGATAATTGACCATGTCGGTTCAAAGTCAATGCCTATTGACAGTTCGACAACGAGGCATTGCTCAAATCCATCAAATGGCTCGGAAGTAACCTTGCCATCTTCCGATATGCCCCGCAAGCACAGTCCGCAGGAGCCAATGGATAACAATTCGTTTGGAATTTGAGACAAGGCAGCAGTGACGACAATCGGCTTCGACTCGTCTTTGAAGTCTGCAAATGAAATTGGAAGGTTCCACCTGTCCGCAAGAAGCCAATCGAGAGCGTCCAATACGGTCGTTTTTCCTGAATCGCCTGCGCCTATGATGCAGATGAGTTTCTTGTCGGCAGGAATTGCCCATTCGAGCTGTTCAATGCCTCGAAAATTAGCGATCTTCAACTCTCGTACAATCAAGTTGATTCCCTCCGATTAATTGCTTGCTGTTTTGGCCCAGTCACGAACTGCGTGCTCAAGCGGACCATTCCCACTCGACAGCGCAACACTCCAGTGCTTGCAGTTCAACAGGAGAAGACGATTCATGAGCTCGACGTGTGGGAAATCGAGTCGATAAAATGACTCGAGCGAACTGTCAGTGGTGAAGAGCGCTGCATACTCGCTGCTCAACGGCATGTACGCAAAGTCGAAATCATAGGAATCGTCCTCCGGCCCGATTATGAACATGGGCATCGACGTCGTAACGAAGCCCGAGCCGATAGGCGCTTCGAGAATGCAGAAATGCTTCTCAAAGAATGCTTCGCGGATGCGGTTGGCTGGAACGGAGCCGTCCTCGGAAAAGAGCATTGTTGCAGCAACTGAGAGTTCGGTGAGAGCCTTACGGCCACCCTTCCAACCAGACCAATTGAGCAACGCACTATCTTCTTCTGTCAGAATGCCGTCCGCCTGCAGCAAGGAGGATTCCTCCCGTGCCCTGCTCCTACCATCCAGCATGGCCACAGGATGGCGCACTATGAGGCTTGAGGCCAACTTACAGACCGCCTGCCGCCCTCGTCGAAAGGCGTCACCTTCAAGCGTCGCGTCCTTGCAGCATTGCAAAAGCCGCGAGTAGGGAACGGAAATCCGACTCTCATCTTCGGACAGCTTTGACTCGATGAGGTTCTGCGCATAATACTTATCGGCGCTATCGGCCTCTATATCGGAGTACTTGACTTCGTACAGATCGCGTTTGCTGCATACATTTTCGACCTTCGTATAGAAATAGATATCGGCGCTTCTTTTGTAAACACGAAGCCGCCCAGAGGAATCTGCGAAATGGCGCAGATAGAACTGCGGCACCCAGTGCTGCTTTCGCATCATCTTTCCGGGCAGCTTCGACATCTTAGGCCTCCGCCGCCTCGTATTGGTACGTTGTGCGCACGTTGTAGTGGAAGTCGTTTCCGAGGTCCAGTGCCTCGAAGTGCTTCTTGGCGCATCCGATCTTGATCCTCTCCGCGTCGCGCAGGGCGGGCTCGCCGTTCTTGCCACCCTTGGTCTCGGTCACGAAGTACACGCGGCGCTCGCCGTCGGCCTCCTCGACATACGCCCAGTCGGGATTGTAGCTGCCGAGCGGCGTGTCGATCTTGAACGCAGAGGGAAGCTTAGCGAACACGAGCACCTCCTCCTGCTTGTCGAGAGCCTCGGCAAAGGAGCGCTCGACCCCCGCCGAGTCGTAGACCACGTAGTTGTATAGGCTCTTGCCTGTCGCATCCGGTTTCCACGCGTTCTGTCCGAGGTAGGCAGTGTAGTCGTCGAGCTCGAGGTCGCGCATGGTGTACCACTCGTCCTCGGGAAGGCGCACGTACTTGATGCCCTGGGCGATGAGGTCGTTCTTCACACGGTTGATCTTGTCGCCGACCTGTGCGAGGAAGGTCGCGGGGTCGACCTCGAACTCATCGAAGCGGCTGCAGCCCTCGAGAATTGCCTTGATGGTGCCGCGGGTGAGCCCGACGGCGTCTTGCAGCTCTGCGATCGGGTCGGGAAGGTCGTATTTCACCTTTCCCGAAACGGAAACCACGGAGGTGCCCGTGCCCTCGGCGCTCACGCCCGCGTCGTCGATGCCCAGCGAGGCGCGCTCGCTCGTCACCTGGGGCGGGCGCACGGCGAGCATGCCGTCGACCGCCTCGATGGCATGCTCGATAAGCTTGTTGGAGTCAACCTCCACCTGAAAGCGTGTGCGCTGGCGGATACGGTCCCACAGGGCCTGGAAGGCCGGGTCGAGCGTGACGCCCTTCTGGATCTCGACCGACACCTCTTTGGCCTTGTCGCGGATCTGGATCCTCTGGGACTTATGGATGATGATCGCCTCAATCTGCTCCTTTGCCGACTCGAGCTCGGCAGGAAGCTCCACCTTGCCGCCCTCGGCCGCTGCCTTAAGCTCGGGTGTCACTGCACCCTTGCCGTCGACCATACCAGTTGCGACGAGGCGATCGTAGACCTGCTTCGACCTCTCGTAGCCCAGGCGCTCCTCGACGCCTTCGGGGTTCTTGACCGTGACCTTCGTGAAACTCTCCGGGGTGATGATACCGAACTTGAAGTCATCGGCCTCGAACTCCTTCTGCAAGCCGTTGGCGAACTCGTCGTAGCTCTCGTTGGCGATAACGGTAAGCACGTTCGCCTCGGGGTCGTACAAGCGCTCGCCGTACTGGTTCACGCACAGGCGCAGGCCGCGGCCAATCTTCTGGCGTTTGGTCAGGTTGTCCTTGGTCTCGACGAGCGTGCAGATCTGGAACACGTTGGGGTTGTCCCAGCCCTCCTTGAGCGCGGAGTGGCTGAAGACGAACGAGACGTTCTTGTCCTTGTCCATGCCGTCAGGGAAGGAGACGAGCGTCTCCTTCTTCTGCATGATGAGCTCGAACGCCCCGGCGTCGTCGGCGGTGCCGGCAGCGCCCTTGGAATCCTTGAACTTGCCTTTTTTGTCCTTGGCGAAATAGCCCTGGTGCACGGCGTGGGGATCTTCCACCAAGGGAGCACCGACCGCCTCGTAGCACTCAAGCCACGTGCCCTTGCCGATTCCCGCCGCCTTGGCCACGCGACGGGGAGCCTTCGAGCGCAGGGCCCCGGCGTACTCCTCCTCGAACATCTGGGCGTACAGGCCGCCATGGACCTCGGGCTCGTACACGCGGTAACGGTCGACCCGGTCGATGAAGAAGAGGGACAGCACCTTCACGCCGCGCGGCCACAGCTCGAACTGGCGGGCCAAGTGGTCCTCGATGGTGCGGCGGATCTGCGCGCGCTTGACGATCCCCTCGTTGACGTCGCCCAGGACCTCGCCCAGCTCGAGCACCTCGCCATTCTGGAATTCGACGAACTCGTCACCTTCGGCAGCGCCGATGTTGTTGACGACCCAGCCGTTTTCGTAGTCGCTGTTCTCGCCGCTCTTCTGGTAGAGGTCGGCGCCCATCCTGACGGTAATGGCCTTGCGCTTCTGCGTGCCGTCCTTCTGGCGCGCATCTATGGTAAGCCTTGCGGAAAACGGATCCGACTTCACGGACTCGAGCTTCACGTAGGCGCCGTTGAGGTTGGCCTCCGCTTGCACCGAGTCAACGCAGATGCCCTTCACCAGATGGCGTTCGAAGGCGTCCACCGGTGTCAGACGGTAGATCATGTTGTACGTTTGCTTGTGCGTAGCCGAGTAACGCAGCACGAAAAGCGGGTTCAGGCTCTTGATGGCGGCCTTGGCCTGCTTGGTGTTGTCGACGCTCTGCGGCTCGTCGATGATGACGACGGGCTTGCACGCGCTCACGAGCTCGCATGGGCTGAATCCTCCGGCAAGCTTCTCGCTGCGACGATGGAAGAGGTTTCCCTCTTTGGCCGATCCGTCCTTCTCGAGGCCCTTGTTGAAGGCGTCAATGTTAATGATCATGACCTGCATAGAATTGGATGTGGCGAAATTGCCCACTGAACCCATATCCTTCGAATTGTAGACAAAGTACTCCAACGGAGCGCGGTCGTACAGCACCTCGAAGTGCTTGCGCGTAGTCTGGAAGCTCTTGAGCACACCCTCGCGGATAGCGACGCTCGGCACGACAATGACGAACTTGGTTATCCCATAGCGCCGATTCAGCTCGTAAATGGAACGGATGTAGACGTAGGTCTTGCCGGTACCCGTCTCCATTTCCACGGTGAAATCACGCAGGCGCCCGTCGGTAAGCTCCCCCGTCGGCGGCAAGCAACCCTCCTCCTGCACGGCGTGAAGGTTCTCCAACAGCTGGCCCGGGGCTATGCGGACCTCGTTTCCATGGCCGATGGAGAGCTCGCCGATAGCCATTTGGGCATTGCGGCGAGAATCAGTGGAGAAAACACCGCTGACAAACCGTTGCCCGCGGAAAAGGTCGCACGTAGCCTCTATTGCTTCCAGCTGATGCTGCTGATCGGATGAGAACTTGAACTCGAGCGATGCCATGCTAGACCGTCCTCAGGTCGATTTCGCAGCCCATGCGCTCGCTCGCGCGCTTGAAGATCTGCACGGCGTTCAACTTGAGGGAGTCGTCAAGAACGGAGTCCAGGATCAGGACGCGACGGGGCTCCAGCTCGGCGACGGCCTCAAGCGCCTCGAGGCTAAGGCCGTTTGACATGCAACAGATAAGCTCGTCGCAGGCAACGGACCAGATGGGGTATCCGGCTGCGTCAGCCTTCTCGACGGGCAGTGTAAGCTCAAGCCCCCACTTGAGCATCATCTCGAAGACGATATCGAGCTCCGAGCGGTCGGGCTTGACCACGTCAAGCGCAAGCTGACCCGGTTCAGGGCGCTCAATGCCGGATTCGTCGAGCTTGAAGACACGGAAGCCGATATCAGGTACGGACTTGGGCTCCTCGCCGAGCTTGAGCTGCGTGTTTTCTTTTTCGATTTCAGCTTTTATCTTCTGGCCAGCTCGCCTAATTCGTTCTTCGCCGATATCGCACAACGTTTGAAGACCCGACTGAATCGCCTCGTCGTTTGCCACCTCAGGGAGCTGAACGAGCAAAAATTTCCTCTTCTTTAAATCCTCTGCGTTTAACTCCATTACAGCTTGCGCCGTTGTTGCTGAGCCGGAAAAGAAATCGAGCACAAGACCATCCGAATCAACACATTGAGCTATGAGCAATTTCACGAGATTCACCGGTTTGGGAAAATCGAAAAGCTTCCCACCAAACATGTCGGAAAAATCGCGCGTCCCATGCGTCGTAAAGCCCACAACATCGGAATCGAGCCAAGTAGAAAAGCCGGTAAATGTCGAATTGAGATCCGAGAGAAACTTCTTCTCGCGAGGACGCCCAGAAGACTTGGATGGAAAGAGGATCCTGTTTTCGTCAATCATTTTGGCAATCGTATCGCGACTCTTCGACCATCCTCTATTTGGATTAGGCGGATAAGCGACTCCGGTTTTAGGATCAACAATATCGAAGTGCAAATTTGGTCTTTGCGAGGCATTTGCTAGCCCCGATAGATCAATGCTAGCCCAAGGGCCTCTAGGGTCATTGTCGGGATTCTTGTATTTCGCAATGTCTATTTCCGCACCCCTAAATGAGGCGTCGCTCGATTTCGCATAGACGAGAAGGTACTCGTTGTCAGGAGAGAGTCTCGTCTGATTTCGGCTGTCTGGATTTTGCCTTCTACGCCATTGGAGCGTACCCATTAGATTAGTTTCGCCAAAAATCTCATCTCCGACTTCGCGGAGATTCTTAATCTCGTTATCATCAATGGAGACAATGCAAATCCCATCGTTGCCAAGCAGCTCCCTCGCCAGCCTCAACCTCGGATACATCATGCTAAGCCAGTCCGAATGATATCGTCCACTTGTATCCGCGTTAGATTGCCTGCTCAACCCTGCTTGCTCTTTGTAATGCGCAATTGAGTCCTGGAAACTGTCTTTGTACACAAAATCGTGCCCAGTGTTATACGGCGGGTCAATATAGATCATTTTGACCTTTCCGTGGTATCCACGCTGCAGGAGCTTCAGTACTTCAAGATTGTCGCCTTCGATATAAAGATTCTCGGTGGTGTCCCAATCCACACTAGCATCCTCATCGGGACGCAAGACCGCCTTCGAGGGTTTCTGCGCCTGGCGAATGGCTTCGGCCTTCCCCGGCCACGTGAACGAGTAGCGCTCTTGCCCTTCGTCTACCTCGTCTCCAAGCTCTAGCCTCAGCTTGTCGAAGTCGATTCCGCTTTCGGTAAATACTTCGGGCATCAGTTCCTTAAGCTGTGTCAGACGGTTGTTTACCAGGTCTTCCGACTCGAGATTCATCTTTTCAATCCCACTCATATGATCTCCTTCTAAACAAGCTGTGGCTGAATTAGCTGAGCAATGTAGGGTATGACCGCAATGAAAACGTCAGTGCCCTTATCAGCAAGCCAAGCCTGGAGTTTGCCGAGCGTGCCGTTACGCTTCTTCTTGTCTTTGGTATTGAGGTCGCCAATCATTCCTTTGAGCAGAGTCTTATCATCGTCGGAGAGTATCGCTTCAGGCAACCTCTCGATCTGTTCAAAGGTTGTTTCCAATGTGATTTGGATATTGGTCGAGGCAGATGCCGTCGCGTTTTGAACCATACTGACGCTCGCAGCCTGCGCCTCGGCGATTCTCAGCCTACGAAGCTCCTCGTCGCGGAATAGCTTGAGCTTCTCCATCCTAAGCTCTGTCTGCTGGAGGCAGGGTTCATAGCCTCTGTAGCTGTAGCCCGACAAGCCGTCGGCATAAGAGTCGTAGTAATTCGCGTATATACTATCGACCTTTTCGTACACGGCAATCAGCTGGTCGCCGCAGAGTCCATCCTCATTAGCTCGTTCTAATTGGCGGATATGCTGCGTGATTGCAAGCAAACCAGAGCCACCATACGTCTCTCTGTCCTGCTCTTCACGTCGAAGACGCAATATAGCGAGCATCCGCCCCAAATCGGATTTCGTATAGCTAAATCCTTCGCCGCCGCCAAGGCATGCCCATGCCCTCGCGGGTGTGTAGTCGGGCTTCAGGATGTCACTAATATCATGACAGAGTGCATCCATATCGCTGGCGGTGGCGTCTCTCAGCGTTTGAGCAGCACGAACAATATATTCATCGAGCACGGTCATCGTTGACCTCCTTTGCGCAAAGAGCGGCAATCTTCTCGCCGACATCGTTCAATTCCCTCTCCAGTTCCTTCAACTCCATGCGCAGCTTCGCCGACTCGTTCAGTGTCAGTTCACGGTCGCATCGGCACTGGCGAGCGTCGGCAACCTGCATGACAAGCACATCGCTCCGTGCGATCAATTCGCTTAGCCGTTCCCGATCGTGCTTGGCGCACACCGGGTAGAACCCGAGCGATGCTATCGAACGAGAGAGACGAACGACCCAGCCGATGCCTTGCAAGTAAGCCAACAGGTCATCCTGCGGCAGCTTGGCGAGCTCGAGCGCATCAAGCAAAGACGCATACGCAGGATCGCCTGGATCGAAAGCGCCCGTCGACTCAATGGCATCGATGACCATGGCACCTTGTTCGGCTTTGCTCTTGCGTGTGGTGGCGAGGGATATGCAGGCCTCGCCTGTGCCATCGAACAAGACCACCGTAGGGTTTGGGAAGCACTTGTGTATGAGGCGCGCCTCCTCGGCGTAAGCGACCCCTTTTGCCATCTCGCAGCGAAGGAAGACGATGCTCTGCACGTTGCGCTCATCGTCCTCGTACGGCGGGATGCGCGTCGTGGACTTCTGGACCGTGGCGAAGTGATCGAGGCGCGCGACCTTGTCGAGCCTTTTCTGCTCGGTCTTGGTGAGCATGGCCTGTTTGGCGAGCACCGTCTTGGGGATGCGGCGGCATCCGGCGAGCGCCGCATCGGGCAGGCGCAGGATCCCGTTCCAATCGACGCCGCTCATCGCAGCACCGCGAAACATGCCAGCGAGTAGTCGTTGAACCCCATGACGGTGCCGCTGCCGACCTCGCCCAGGCTGAACAGGCTCTCGATCCCCTTGTCCTGCTGCGTCCCGGTGATGGCCGCCACGACGTCGTCGAGCAGGTCGGTGTAGGCGTCCATCCTGGTCCCGTCGCGGGTCTCGCGGTTGAACTCGCGGCACAGCTCGGCGATGGGCTCGGGATGCCCCGAGCAGACGGCGCGCATGATGTCGAGCGCCGGCTTGGGCTGCGTGTGCTTCGTCATGACCTCGCCGTCGGCCGACACGTACACCACGTAGTACGGGAAGACGGGGTTCGTGTCCCTGGGGTCGTTGCCCTCGTCGTTCTGCCTGAGGCAAAAGACCACGCCCGGTCTCACGTCTCCGCGAAGCTCGTCGGGGATGGGGGCCACGGCGTGGAGGCCCGCCGGCGAGTTCTCCAGCGCGCCGGGATGCTCCTTGGCGTAGCGCTGGAGCTCGACGCGGAAGTCGTCGAAGGCGAAGTCCGTGATGGAGATGCCGCCCGAGATGTCCTCGAGGTCGAGAACCTCGCTTCTGAGCTGTTGGAGCTGCTGGCGGCGGTACTTGAGGTCGTTCATCTCGCCGTTGCCCTTGGCCTCCAGCACGTTCTCCTCGCCGGTGGCCGAGGCGTCGAGCAGCGCCATGCGCCCCTTCACGCGGCCCTCGAGCTGGATGTACTCGTCGAGCGCGATGTCCGGCCAGAAGTTGACCAGCTGGATCTGCTCGTTCTTGGAGCCCAGGCGGTCGATGCGGCCGAAGCGCTGGATGATGCGCACGGGGTTCCAGTGGATGTCATAGTTCACCAGGCAGTCGCAGTCCTGCAGGTTCTGGCCCTCGGAGATGCAGTCCGTCGCGAAGACGACGTCGATCTCGCCGAGTTCCCGTTGGTTCTCGGGCAGTTCTTTCGAGACGGGAGAAAACCTCGCGAGGATGTTCTCGAAGGTGGTCCTTGGGAGCTTCAGCGAGTAAGTCCGGTTGGAGCTGCCCGCCACCTCGGCGCACTCGACGCCGAGTTCGCGCTTCAGCCAGGGCGCCAGCTGCTCGAAGAGGTAGGCAGTCGTGTCGGCGAACGCGCTGAACACCAGCACCTTGCGGTTGCCGGGGTTGTACGGCTCGCTGACCTTGCCGGCGATGAAGTCGCGCAGCTTCACGAGCTTGGCGTCGCGCTCGGGCGTCACCGCGTCGGCGTAGGCAAGCAGGGCGCGGAGCACCTGTATGTCGAAGTCGAGGTCCTGGCCCAGGCGCAGGGCGTCGACGTCTCGCAGGTCGACGCGCACCTTGCCGCCGGCCTCGAACTCCTCGGCATCGTCGTCGTCGAAGCCGTCCTCGAGGCCCTCGGTGCCGTAGGCGACCCCCGACGCGTCGGCGTCGAGCCTCGCGCGCAGGTCGACGCACCCGTCGAGGATGCGGCGCAACGTGATGCGGAAGCTGTTCACGGAGGACTCCATGCGCTTGAGGACGTTGATGCGCATGAGGTTGGCCACCGCCGTCGTGCGGTGGACCTGGCTCTCGAAGTCCTTGCCCCACGTGTCCCCGTAGCGGTCCTCGTACTTGCGGCGCTGGTCGGCGCGCACGTAGGAGAGCACCTGGTACTGGGCGAACGTGAGCTGGGCGATCATGTCGTTGAGCTCGGCGATCGGCGACAGCTCGCCTTCCAAGTCGATGGGGGTCTGGAACGACAGGGGCGGCCGGCGCGCCGGGAAGGTCCCGCTCGCGGCGCCGTAGTACTTCGTGATGTGCTTGCGGCTGCGCGCGATGGTCAGCACGTCGAGCAGCTTGAAGTAGTCGGCGTTCACCGCGTTCACGAAGCTCTCGGTCGTGCGCTCGGAGTCGGAGAGCTTGCTCCACTCGTTGAACCTCTGCTGGGCGACGCGCGTCACGTGGGTGATCGACGGGATGCCGTCGGTCTGGTCGAGGTACGCGTCGTCCCCCTCGGTTATGAGCTCAATCTGGTTGCGCAGGTCGAGCAGGCGGTTGTTCACCGGGGTGGCCGAGAGCATGAGCACCTTCGTGCGCTGGCCCGACTTGATGACGTCCTCGATGAGGCGCGTGTAGCGGTCGGTCTTGTCCGCGTCGGTGCTCTTGTTCCTGAAGTTGTGGCTCTCGTCGATGACGAGGAGGTCGAAGTGGCCCCATCGCAGGTGCTCGAGGTCCACCTCGCCGCTCATGCCGTGGTAGCGCGACAGGTCGGTGTGGTTGAGCACCGTGTAGCTGAAGCGGTCGTCCGCCAGCGGGTTGCGGTCGTCGTTGTCCTGGGTCCACAGGGTCCAGTTGTCCCGCAGGCGCTTCGGGCACAGCACGAGGATGCGGTCGTTGCGCTCCTGGTAGTACTTCATGACGGCGAGCGCCTCGTAGGTCTTGCCCAGGCCCACCGAGTCGGCGATGATGCAGCCCTTGTACTTCTCCAGCTTTCGGATGGCGCCCACGACGGCGTCCTTCTGGAAGTCGTAGAGCTTGTTCCAGACCACGGACTCCTCGAACTTGAGGCCGGGGCGGATGCCGTTGTCCTCGTCGTCCTCCATGAAGTCGCGGAACAGGTGGTACAGGGTCAGGAAATAGATGAACTCGGGCGGGTTCTCGCGGTAGAGCGTCTCGACCTGGGCGGCCACCTGCGCGGTGACTTCCTCAACCATGGCGGGGTTGTCCCAGACCGACTCGAACATCATCTTGAGGCCGACGGCCTCGGTGGCGTTCTCGAAGTGGCTCACGCAGGTCACGGTTCCCGGGCGGCGCTCGTAGCCGAGGCCCTCCTGCGTGAAGTTCGCGGCGGCGCCCATGAAGGCATGGTCTTCGCCGGAGGGGTTCTCCACCACGTATGTGCCGCCAGGCTGTATGGCGCCGGACGTCTTGGCGGACTTGAAGACGCCCTTCTCGCGGATCCACTCAGCGCATTCTCGGGCGAGCGCGCGTTGGTTGAGGTTGTTGCGCAGCGTGAGCTCGAGCCCCGAGCCGCCGACGCCGACCTCGCGCGCGCGGCGGGCTACCTCGAACTCGCGCGGCTCCTTCGAGTCGGCCATGCGCTTGATGAAGGTGGGCTCGCTGAACAGGAAGCACACCTCGTCGATTTTAGAGAGCTCCTCTTTGAGCTCTCCGTAGGCGAACACGGTGAAATACGAGCTGATTATCGACAGCTTCGCGCCGTCGTCGATGGATTCGCCGAGGGCGTCTCCCAGGCGCTCAGCGCCGACGTTGCTTAGCGACTTCACGCCTCTATGCCCCCTTCTTCGCGAGCTTTTCGATCATGCACGTACGCACGAAGGCCGAGAAGCTCATGCCACGAAGGGCCGCCTCTTCCTTGGCCGCGTCGCGCAAGGCATCGGGGATGCGCAGGGTTACGGAGACTTGGTCGCCATCTACCAGGAAGCTTCTGATCTCGGTCTCGTCGGGATTGCTCTTGATGAGTTCCTTGTAGTTGTTAGGCATCTGCGCCCCCATCGCTCAAAATGCAATACAAATGCGTTTTGCAGCATTATAACGCGACGACACGACATCGGAGACGAGGGGACGGCGAAGTTCGGGTGCGTGCGAGCAAGCAGCAAAAGCGGCCCATGCTCAGAGTTGCAAGGCGGTCTTCGCCCAGCTTAACACCCCCGATCTTCGGGAAAACTGAAGTATGATCGACGATTCTAGACAATATCCGCTCTTCTCGAGGCCTTCCGACCAGCGAAGCTACGCTATCCTCTGCAAAAGATCCGGACCGGCTCCAAAGCTCCAATGGGGTCTGGAAATTGCCATTGCACGAAAAACTGCGAATCATCCCTTAACTCCATATAGCCGGTCTCCCTCCACAATCCCAGCGGCTCACTAGCGGGCGGCGATCCTCCGAATGCCCTGGAGGCTCGATACCTCCTCGAGTATCCCTACGAGCTCGCCCGCTTGGTAGAACGCACCCCGCTTCGCATTGCCCATCTTCGAGAGAATGCCTCTCTCGCAAGCAGTTTCAACAAGGGAGCGCGCAGCGCGGTCGGTGATTTCGAGATGCTCTGCGACGTATGCGACGTTCACGACGGGTTGCTCCACTAGAAGCGCGGGCAAGTCATGGGAAGCCGACCCTGCGCGGTCCGTGTTGGCAGCGCCCCATGCGTCGAGAACGGCGTCCGTATCGAATGCAATGCGCGAACCTATGACGACGGCGAGTTCCAGCGCGTCGACAAGGCAGCAGATCATCGGCTCGATATCCCCCGCATGATAGGCATTGAGCGCCCCCATGTACCGCCCCACGTCGTGCAGCAGCCCCGCGGAAACGGGTAAGGTCGAATGCAGGAGGATCTCATCGTTCGCCAGCATGCGGTGCACAAGCGCACGACCCGTGCGGCCGTTGCCATCCGTGAACGGGTGAATGGTCTCGAACTGCGCGTGAAAGATCGCCGCCTTGGCCACGGGCGAGACATCTTCGCGCCCCCCGAACACGATAAGGTCGTCGAGACATCCGGAGATACGCTTTTCATAGGGGGGCACGAAAGACGCCCCATGCGGGCTGTAGGGCGAGCCTCCGATCCACACCTGCTCGTCGCGTAGCCCCTGCCGCTCGGCGGTTCCTGCCATGAGCGCGTCATGAATGCCGCAGATCGAGCCGATGTTCACGGGTCCGCTTTGCCCGACAGCCTCGCGCATGGCAGCAACGTTGCCCGCAATGAGCAAGGCGTTCTCAGGCGCCTTTTCCGTAAGCTCCGCGAGCGCCACGTTGCTCACGCTCGACGTAAGCCGCTCGATCTGAGAGCTCGACGAGGATTCGCTCCTCAAGAGGAGCGCTGGAAGATCCCAGTCACGCACGCCCTGAGCCTCATCGAAGCGCGCCACCGCGACCTCAACCTCGGCGATTCGCCGTTCAAGCTCGGGAGACAGACTGACCGCCTGCTGGGCGATTGCCGCTGGGACCGCCGCTTCGTAGGTCGGCAGGATCTTGCGCCTGCGACCCTTGGGTATGAGCGCAAGATCATCGTAATCCCTGTTCCATGCGCACGTCTCGTAGGTAATGCTTGGCCACATGGTCCCTCCCAGCAGACTTAATGCCGATTCCTATTCTTTTACGGAAGTAAATATTAGTTCACTTCCGTTATCTTGGCAAATCGGAATTCGCACGTTGCAAAGCGTATGCCGCTAAAGTGGTAGTCACGTGCCGATCCCGTAGAAGTACGCAGCCATATGCCACAATCCATCGCATACGCAGTTCAGACGCTTGTTTCCTCGTTAGCAGCGCTTCCGTTCGCTTCGCCTCCATCCGCCAACGTTGCTGCAGTATCGTGGCTTTACCTGCCTCTTCGAAAACAAATCTGCATCATCTATTGCAATACGATGCAGATAATCGGCCCATGCCGCAACGAAGGCGATTGAATGCGACAATTCGACTATTCAAGCGTCCTTCAGGGGCTTCTGACTCCGGAGACGATGAAACTGCTCTCGGCAGTCCACGAGCATAGGGGCAAGCAGGCCCCCTGCCTCACCGCCAAGCCGGACGCTTTGGAGGCGCTGGCCGAGGTCGCGAGGGTTCAGCCCATCGAGGCGTCCAACCGGATCGCGATACCCTCGCCGCAAGTTCCGTGGGCTGGCATGAGAGCAACAACTATGTTGGGCCGTTCGTACGCTCCATGCTGGGCGCAATCCTGGCAGCATACCGAGAATTCGAGGAACGCATATCCCTGGTGTCGGAAACTAAGTTTTCCAAGACCGAGCACGTAGAAGCCGTGCTGCACGACTCTTTTGGCAAGGTAACAAAGCGATGCATTTCCCAGGTCCGTTCTGACATCAGCACCACCATCGAGCACGCGCTGGCGAACTTATTGGCGAATGGCAAGGCCGAAAAGGCCGAAGCGTCCACGCTCCCTGCCAACCCCTAATTCTCCAAGTACGCCCTATCGAGCAGCGGCTTGACGCCGTCGAGCTCGTCCATGGTGCGGATGCTGCACTCCAGATCGCCCGTACCCCAATGGCCTTTTTCGCGAGCATCGACAACGATGCCGCCCAGCTCAACCGTATCGGGATTCAGATGCATGTGCAGAATCACGCGCGTTCTGTTTACTTCAACGCAAACAATGTTGCGAACTTTTTTGATGGCCAAGTACAACTTGAGCTCGTTTTCGGATACGTCGTCACCCCGTTCCGCCATGTAACGGCGAATCTCATCGACGATCTCGCGTAACTCGTCCGTCGCTCCGGCGTACTGCTGCGCAAAGGTTTTGTCGTTCGACCTCGACCTCGCAAAGCCTCCGTCGATCGCAGGGGAAGCCAGCGCAACGGTAGACGGCGAATTCAGATACTCAAACATCACCATGTCGCCACCGTTCGCATAGCGGATCAAGCGGATATTGCGGTTCATCTGCTTAATCGCATGCAAATCGTACCTGCCGAACGCGTTTGCAATGCAATAGACGGCGGGCGAACTCCAATCTATAGTGTCGGCGGCTTGCCTGCCGAGCCTTTCGATCACCAGTAGCTTGAAGTCCGCACGATGATCGATAAGCCAATCGAGGTAGAACAACCCCTGGTTGATGACGTTTTCATTGACGTCGCGCTTGTATTCGAATATCACCGGGCAATTGTTCTCGTCGATCCCAAGGCTGTCGATACGTCCGCCTTGAACATCGGCGCCATCGGCAAGCGAAACGGCGTACTCACTCGCCAAAAACCGCACTCCGAAGAAGGTTTCCATATTCCGTTCGATAAGCCGCTGTATCTCGCGCTCCAAACGTACAGCCTGCAACGCAATAGGCTCGACCTCGGGCTTCAATCGAAAAAGAGTGATGTCGCTCATCGTAAGTCCTTAATCGCAGTAGTAGCGCGAACGAATTCTGCACGCATTGAAGCACTCCCCATAGGATGCCATTACCGCAGGACGCACCTACTCCTTTTCAGGGAACGTCCCACGCCCTTAAGCCCCTCAAGCAGCGGACACTCCGGTTATCTATGCTTTCTGAAAGCACGGCATCATATCATGCGTGCGAGTTATAATAGCTCGATTAAGACTAGATGACCACAAGGAGGGATGCTGTGAAGCGCTGCAAGATAATAGACATCTCGCCTAAGTACACCGCTCTTGAATTCTTCTCGGGAATTGGCTTGGCCCGTGCCGGCATGGACCGAGTCGGAGTCAAAACCATTTGGGCAAATGATATTGATGAGGTAAAGTGCACCCTCTATAAAGCTCAATGGGGAGACAAAGACCTAGTTTGCAAAAACGTATTCGACGTAAAAGCAGCAGAAGTTCCCACCGCCGATGTTGCCTGGGCATCTAGTCCATGCACCGATCTTTCACTTGCGGGAAAGAGAGAAGGATTGATCAATGGCCGAGAATCAAGTGCGTTCTTCGGCTTCGTCAATGTGATCGAAGCCATGAAGGATCGCAAGCCGAGAGCAATAATTTTAGAAAACGTATGCGGCCTCGCTTCTTCTCACGATGGCGCTGACTTTCGAATTGTCGTCGAAGAGTTTAATCGCCTGGGTTATTCGGTGGACGCATTCGAAATCAATGCAAGGAGATGGCTCCCCCAATCTCGTCCAAGAATGTTTGTGGTTGGCATTCAAAACCCGAGGGCCGACACGAACGCAAGCATTGATTCCTCGCTCAGGCCAGATAAGCTTGCTTGGATCCATTCAGACAAAACGCTTGAAACTCACGTGACCCCGCTAGGCCCCATTCCCGAAATCAAAACGACTGGACTCACGCAACTCGTAGACAAGCTCAACGATGCCGACTCACGTTGGTGGGATTCAGATCGCATCAATAGCTTCATCTCCTCATTAAACGACACGCAAAGACGTCGCTTTGATGACTTGGTTTCAGGTTCAAAAATAGTCGCACGCACCGCGTACCGAAGAACGAGAGCCGGAAAACCTGTTTGGGAAATTCGCGAAGATGATATTGCAGGATGTCTGAGAACCGCCAGAGGAGGGTCATCCAAACAGGCAGTTGTATTCATGGGAAACGGCACTGTTCGAGCTCGTTGGATGACGGGATCTGAATATGCAAAATTGCAAGGTGCAGGAAAGTTCAAGATCAAGGGTTTCCGTGACTCGCAAGTGCAGTACGCCTTTGGTGACGCAGTTGCGGTCCCGGCGGTTTCTTGGCTTGTTCGAGAGGCAGTGATTCCCTACCTGCATAAAATGCCGGAAGAGGTGAGGCACCTTGGAACAGCTCGACAAGCAAATTGAAGTAGCGCTCGCTACTGCAGAATTCTGGTATGAATCCCACCGCAATGGCAAAGGCGGTGTCAACACCAATGTAATGACGAGCGGCATGGCAATCGCGGAATTACTGAGAAACCAATTCCCGCTCACAGCCGAATCTATAAAATCAGAAAAGAACAGCCAGGTCAAAGGGTTGAGCGGTTCCTTGGCCAAACGCGTTCTTTCGAATTTCGGGGAAACCCGTAAATTCACGTCAGAAGGCGGCCGCACCTCTAGAGGCACATTGGTGATTGCAACACAGCTCGCTAAAATGCTCTCCGAAAACCTCGGAGGACACGACCTTGATCACAATACGCTAAATGCGATAGCCGATAAACTCCAAGGGTTTTTCGTCCTAAAAGTTCAAGAAGATTACTTCAACAAAAAGAGGCTTGAGGTAGCTTTCGACACCGAAAAGCCCGTGTCCGGCATAGTGAACGACATTTTTGATGTCGCGAGGGAACGTTCGGACCAGCCAACCGGCGTTGTCGCCCAACATCTTGTCGGCGCGAAACTGGAATTAAGATTCCCCGATCTCGAAGTCGGTCGAGACAAGGCGAATGCAGCCGATCAACAAACTGATCGACAGGGAGATTTCCAGCTCGGCAATGCAGCATTCCACGTCACCGTCGCACCCGCTGCGAAACTTGCTGACCGCGCAAGGGACAATATCTTGCAGGGCTATCGTCCGATAATGCTCGTCCCGAGCTCGGAGGTCTCTTTTGCAACTGGGCTGTTCAAATCCGAAGGTTTGTCCCATAGAGTCGAGATCGTCAGCATTGAATCGTTCATCGGATCAAATATTGAAGAATTAGCATTTTTCAACTCGGGAAACATCAAGGTCGGAGTTGCTCGATTGATCAGAAGGTACAACGAGAGAATCGAAGCGTGCGAAAGCGACCAATCGCTGAGAATCGAAGAGCCTTCATGGATGGCCAACCTTCTGGAACCGAAATTCGAATATTCTGCCGCTAAAGTGGAAGAGCAAGATTAATCTTGCTCTTCCCTGTTCCACCCCATCCATTATCCAAGCCGTCACCAACACGCACGCGCTCAAAATCAGCTCCTCGACAACCCATCCCCCCCTACTCCCCGCAGCACCAACCGCTCTCCCACGCCCTCCCGCTTCCCCACCCCAACCTTAAAAAGACCTGAAATCCCATTTGCCGTGGTATAAAGACCCCAAGCAACGAAAGACCCCCTTGGGGAATCGGCCTTCCGGACGGAGCACCATTGCCCATAGAGCAACCGGAAACGCAAGAACTGCACCGCGTTCCCTAAACGAAATGAAGAGGCATCGATGAAAATAACCTTGAAGATCGCATTGATCGTAATACTTGCCCTAGCCGGCATCTCCCTAGCTGCGTTCATGCTCCTGAAATCGCTCACCCCCAACCAGGAAGAGCGTATAGCCTACGATAAGGACAAGCAGGTCGCACTCATCGACTCGCAGCTTGCCGGGATGGACCTCGAAAAGATCCGCGCGAAAAAAGACCTGATCATGGAGAAGCCCATCGAAGACCTGCATGCGGCAATCTCGAAGGGCGAACTAACCTACGAAGAGCTGACGGCGTTTTATCTGGACCGCATCAAAACGCACGACGTCGGCGAAAAGGGGCTCAACGCAGTAGCAGCAATCAACCCGAAAGCCATAGAGGAAGCCCGCGCGCTCGACGCGAGCCCCGCAGCCCCGACGGGCATGAGGGGAATCCCCGTCCTCCTCAAAGACAACATCAACACGAACACCATGCCGACCAGCGGCGGCACCTACGCGCTCAAGGACTTCACGCCAAGCGACAACGCCGAAATGGTAACCGCCCTCATCAATAGCGGCGCCATCATTTTGGGCAAGTCGAACCTGTCGGAACTTGCGAACTTCATGGACACGAGGATGCCGAGCGGCTACAGCTCCAAGGCCGGCCAAACCCACAACCCCTTCAATCCCCTCGAGCTCTCGCCGGAAGGCTCCAGTTCCGGAAGCGGCGCAGCCGTTGCCGCGAACCTCTCCGCAGTGGCGATCGGAACGGAAACCACGGGTTCGATCATCGCCCCGTCGGCGATCCATTCGATCGTCGGGTTCAAGCCCACGAAAGACGCCATCTCCGCCACGGGCGTGATTCCGCTGTCATCCACCATGGACACCGTAGGGCCCATGACGAAAAACGTGAAGGACGCAGCCGCTCTCTACAACGCATCTATATCGAATACGTCGAAGGCCGTGGACGAAAACCTCAACGCCGACTTTCTCAAGGGCAAGCGAATCGGCATTGTCGGCAAAGATCCCGACCAGGCCCTTGCCAACAAGATAAAGGCCTGCGGCGCCGAAGCGGTAGCGGCCGAGCTTCCGGAAGAGGGAATTGACAACGAGTACATCATCAACCAGGACTTCAAAAACGACCTCAATCGGTACCTGCAAACCTACAATGCGCCGGTGAAAAGCCTCGCGGAGCTGATCGCCTTCAACAAAGAAGACGCGAGCAGGCGAGCAAAATACGGTCAGAACCTCATTGAAGAGGCAAACGAGGTGAACGAATTCGATAAAGCGAAAGTCGAAGCGATGGTCAAAAAGGCACAGAGCAGAATCGACGACCTGCTTCGCGACAAAAAGCTCGACGCGCTTGTTTTCTACGACAACGAAGGCGTCCTTCTGCCCGCCGTGGCAGGATACCCCGAACTGACGGTGCCGGTCGACGTTTCCGAAGAAGGCGCCCCCAGAGGAGCCACTTTCATCGGAAGCCAGAACGAGGACGAGAAGCTGCTCAACATCGCCTACAGCTTCGAGCAGAAAACCACCGGGCGCGCGATCCCCCAAAACTACCTGAAGTAGGATTGCCCGCAATCAACGAGCGCCGGATTGCGCCGTTGACGAGCTCCCTTCTTAGCAAACGATAACTGCGCTTCCCAAAATCCCTCAGCGGGCGGGCTTCCTTCTAGCCCGCCCGCACGCGCTGGACACCGCACGCACCGCGAAGCGCGATTTGACGTTTCAAGATCAAATCGTCAAGCCCACGGAAAATCTCCTTGCTATGCTGTGCCTCAATAGGAGCGAATCGCTCTGAGCGAAAACCGCATCGATTTTCGAGCGTTTTCCCAAGACGGTTCGCACGCATTCGAAGGGAAGGGGCTCCTATGTTCTTCTATGAACCGCTTTCGGCAACGGCTTTCATAAGCGTAATCGTCTACCTGGTGTTTCTCATAGGAATGAACGAGCTTTCGCGTCTAAGCAAATGGGTCGGCGCGGCGATGTTCATCGCGTTGCCCATCGTGTTGACGGTGTTCGTATGGCCGAACACCGCCGTCGAGGGAACAGGCGCGGGCACATGGTTTCAGTGGGTGAAAACGTACTCGTGCTTGGCCGGTGCCATTCTGGGATGGCTCATCGTGTACTTTCCCGCGTTTCAAAAGAAGCACATCGTATGCATTCCTCCCATCATCTTCGCCATCAACATCCTGGAAGCGTGCATCCGCGACTTTCAGCTGGCAGGCGTGACGGGCATGGTGGACGGCTACATGGTAGTGGGCGGACCATGGAACGTCATCAACGGTGTGGCGGGCATCCTGAACGCGCTGTGCATCTGCGGGTTTTTCGGGATCATCGTAAGCCGCGGAAAGAAGAAAGACTATATATGGCCCGATCAAATGTGGTTCTGGATCATCGGGTACGATCTGTGGAACTTCGCGTACACCTACAACAGCGTGTCGGACCGTTCCATGTACTGCGGCTTGGTTCTACTGCTCGCCTGCACCATCCCGGCGTTCTTCATCAAGCGCGGTGCCTACGCGCAGCATCGCGTGCGCACCTTGGCCGTCAACATGATCATCACCATGACGGTGCCGTGGTTCTTCTTGCATCCCATGTTCATAGTGCATTCCACCAACAGCCCCGCAGCTCACATGACCATCTCTGTGATCGCGCTTGCGTTCAACGCATGCGTGGCGGTCTATCAAGCGCGCACGATGCTGGCAAAAAAGCGCAATCCGTTCAAACGCGAGCTATTCATAGACAGCTCGCGGTACCGCAGCGTCTACCTTGACAACATCGACGTTCCCGAAGGCGAACGCGAAGCGGCGCTGGCGAACCTGGAACAATTCGGCTATGCCGCGGCTTGGGACGACAAGGGCCGCGTGGAGACGATGGTGACACGTCCGTAGCAACAGCGGCGCAATTGGAACCAGGGCGAACCGTACGCGGCAAGCCACGACGAGCCCTGCGAGCAACAAGGCCCCGGCATCGCGCGATCCAAGGAGGCAATCCATGGGAATCCTGTACCAGGCAAGCGACCCTACGGTGTGGGCCGTATGGCTGTTCGTGCTGTTCGCCCTGATGGCATTCAACGAATTAGGGCGCACGAGCGCATGGGGCGGCGTGGCGCTGTTCATTGCCGCGCCTATCGTGCTGACCGTGTTCGTATGGCCCTACACCGCCGCGCCCGGAAACGCCTACGGCACGGGCAACTGGTTCAACTGGGTGAAAACGTATTCCGCTCTAGCCGGATGCGTGGGCTTCATGGCGCTCAGGTTCGTGAAATGGCGCGGTGCCGACGGTCGGACGCATCACCTGTACGAAAAGCGTTGGGCGCTCTGCTTCCCGCCGCTCATTCTGGCAGTCAATATAGCCGAGGCCGTGGTTCGCGACGTCCAGATGTTCAGTTTCGGATTATGGGACGGCGCCGTGGTCGACCATGTGTGGATGATTTCCGGTCCGTGGAACATCATGAACGCGATAGCCGGCGTTCTGAACATCATCACCATCTGCGGCTGGTTCGGCATCTTTGTTTCCAAGGACAAGTCCGAAGACATGATCTGGCCCGACATGATTTGGATGTGGATCATCGCCTACGATCTGTGGAACTTCGCGTACACCTACAACTGCATGTCCGACCATTCCACGTACACGGGCTTGGCGCTATTGATCGCCTGCACCATCCCCACGTTCTTCACGAAGCGCGGCGCATGGCTGCAACATCGCGCGCAAACGCTGGGACTGTACGCAATGTTCGCCATGGCGGTACCGCAGTTCTACACATTTGCGGAAATTCCCACCACGCACAATCCAACCGCGTTCTTCGCAGTAAGCTTGGTGGCACTTGCCGCCAACATGGCGCTTGCCGCCTACCAGGTTCACCGGATTCGTTCGCGGCGTCTTAACCCGCTGAAAGACGAGCTTTATACTGACACCAGAAGCTATAGGGAGGTCGTCGAGGAAAACCGCTGATCCGCTCGTCCGATATCCTCGCGAAAGCGGAGCGCAGCCGCACAACGGCACGCACATGCGGCGACTTCCCAAACGAACGAAGGAGCCGTCATGCCCATGCAGAGCAGCGCGCCCATGCCGGGAGTCGATCCGCACCTGCCGCGTCCCGTCACGCGGCAGGTGCGCGAAAGCGCACGGCTAGACGGCACGGCGGGCGACATCATGCTGGCTGCGCGAGAATTATACGAACGCGCGGGAGTGGCAGCCACCAGCTTGGCCTCCATCGCTCGCGAGGCCGGCGTGAGCCGTAGCCTGGTGTACTATTATTTTCCCGACAAGCAGGCCGTGACTGCTGCCGTATTGGACGATTACCTGGAAGACCTGATTGAAAGCGTGGCCACCTGGAACGAACTGCGCGCATTCGGCGACACGCCCTCCGAGCTGAAGAAATGCGTGTCGGCGTTTCGCCGGGCGCTCTACACCGCATCGGGCCGACCGCGCCCCATGATAACCGTCCTGGAAGAACTGGGCATGCGCGACAAGTTCGCCACACGGGCCGTACGCGAAATCGTCGCATGCATCCAGCGCTACATCGTGTCCGAATACGCGGCATACCGCACCGTCGATATTCAGCTGGTGCCCGAAACGTTCGGATTGCTGCTCTTCGGCCTGGAGGGGATGATGAAAGCCAAACCCGACATCACCGATGACGAGTTGGCGCTGCTCATCGCGCAAACGCTGCACCTGGACATGCGGGTGATGGACCCGCCCCCGTGGCCGGAGCACCCCGCTGCTTCGGAATGAGAAGCGACGACCTTTCCCCGCACAAGGGAAACAAGCAGGAAGGAAAGCCGCTCTTTTGGAAAGTTGGCGACAAACACCGAGGCACATTCGGAAACCGAAGCGAACTCCTTGGCCAGGCGCTCAAAGGTACAGGGAGCGGACAAACTCAACGAACTCAGAATCCAAATTGCTGAGATGACGCGACCTCCGCCAAAACAAATGCAACGGCATTTCTATGGTATTCCCACAGCCGTCCACGATGGGAAGAACAAGCAGGTGCCCGTTTCTTATCGTTCGTCTTGCATGCTGCAAAGGACGTATCACGTACAATTCTCTATCAATGACGAAATCGATGTCGCTATGAGAGCTAACCTGCAAGGGAGAAACGTTCACCGAGCTCCCCTCGGACCGCACGCGCTCGATGAAGAATTCGTTGAAATCCCGCTCCCCCGAAAACAAGACCAATTCACCTTGCACCAATTCCTCAATCGCAACGACGCCTCCTGCGGCGAAGCGCGCACAATGATCGGACACCAAAGCCGCAATGGGGAACTTTTTCAGCAGCAAACCTTCCGATAATCGAAAATCGCCTTTCGACACCACGCTGATGCCAAGATCGACTCTTCCCTCGGCAACAGAATCAACTATTGCGTCCCCCTTCATCTCAGCGAAGCTCAGATCGGCCGTTTGATGGGCTTCCTGAAACTCGAGAAGAGCACTGCGGTCGATGCTTCCACCGTTTTCCCTGAAACAGAGGGAATGGATGCCCACCGTAAGGGAGAGGGTTCTCTCCTTCTTGTACTGATCGGCAAGAACCTGCAACCTCTCCAAAGAAAGAAGCGCTTCTTCGGCTTTTTCTTTGAATAATTCGCCGAAGGAGGTTAAGGCTATCCCGTTAGGGCCCCGCTCGAAAAGCGAAACGCCTATGCGGCATTCGAGAATCTGAACCCCCTTGGAAACCGCCTGCGGAGACACGTAAAGCATCTTTGCAGCTTGCGAATAGCTCCCCGCCGAGGCTGCCGCCACAAAGTACTCCAGTTGGCGCATTTCGAATTCAATCAAAGCCCCTCCCTTACCCCAGTGAAACGCGAAGCTTTCAAAACATCATAGCAAAGCACTTGCCCGCTTTCGCTTCATCTATTCAACAAAAAATTGCGCTGCATCAACGCGACATTGAAGCAGGTTGTTTTTCGTTGGGCTGCCCAAAGAATCACTTCTTTCCTCAAGGCGCTTGCCGCCTCTATAGTAAATACTCGAAGGTCAATCTGACTGCACGAACTTCGTTGGAGGGTAAAAGAGAGGAAAGCCATGTCGGTAGGAAGAAGAGAGTTTCTCAAAACCATCGGTGTAGCCGGTGCCGCGCTTGCAGGAGGCGCCGCGCTTGCTTCTTGCGCACCTGCGAAGTCGTCTTCGGAAGACACGCAGGGCCAAACGAACAACCTCGATGCTGCCTCGGTTGCATGGGACAGCGAAACCGACGTCTTGGTAGTGGGCACCGGGTTCGCAGGGCTCGCCGCAGCCATCGAAGCAAAAAAAGCCGGCAGCGATGTCGTCATTATCGATAAAATGACGACGTACGGAGGCAACTCGAGCATCAATGGCGGAGACATGGCCGCTGTCGGCACCCCCTTGCAGAAAGAAGCGGGCATCGAGGACAGCGTCGACCTTATGATGGCGGATATGCTTAAAGCCGGAAAATACTACAACCATCTGGATAAAGTGAAAGTGCTTGCAGAAAATTCCGGTGCCGCCGTCCAATGGCTTACCGATATCGGAGTCAAATTCACAAAGCTCAATTTCCATGGAGGCCACTCGGTTCCCCGAACCAACACGACCGAGAATGCAACGGGGGCGGACATCGTCAAGGCCGAAGTCGCCTATCTGGAAAGTCTGGGAGTTGAACTGACGCTCGGCACCAAAATGGAACGGCTCGTCGAGGATGCTTCAGGACGCATCGTCGGTGCCGAAGTTCGCAAAAAATACAAGTTCGGGCAAGAAAACAGCGGCACCCTGGCTTACATCAAGGCAAAAAAAGCCGTCGTACTCGGAGCAGGCGGATTCTCCCAAGACGTTCTCATGCGGGCTATACACGAACCGCGCCTGACAGACTCCTTTGCAAGCACAAATCACCAAGGAGCAACGGGCGAGGCTTTGAGGGAAGCGCTCAAGCACAAAGCCATGGACGTGCACATGGATTGGATCCAGCTAGGGCCGTGGACCAGTCCCGACGAAGAGGGCTTTGGCTATTGCCCGCAATTTTGCGAACGGCTTGTGGGCTACGGGCTGATGATCGACCCCGCTACGGGAAAACGATTCGTCAAGGAAACAGGGGACCGCAAAGAGCGCGCCGACCTCATGCTCGAGATCAACCATCCCACGCTTATCATCGCGGACGCCCCAACGGTTAAAAAGCAAGTGGCCCAGCACATCTTCGAAGGAGGTCTTAAAAAGGGCGTGATTATGGAATTTCAAACCCTCGATGCGATTGCGGACAAGTTTGAAATACCCGAGGAAACGTTTCTTGCCGAAGTCCAACGATGGAACGGCTTCGTGGCCCAAGGAAAGGACGAGGACTTCGGCGCAAAGGTGCAAGTTGGCGCCGAACCGACGCAAACGCCTCCGTATTACGCCGCCAAACTATGGCCGAAAGTCCACCACACCATGGGCGGACTGCATACCACTTTGCAGGCGCAGGTTATCGACCAAGACTTCAAGCCCATTCCCGGATTGTACGCAGCTGGCGAAATAACGGGCGGAACGCACGGCGCCGTGCGCTTGGGAAGCTGCGCGATTACCGATTGCACAGTCTACGGGCGCATCGCCGGGCAAAACGCGGCGAAGGAACAATCGTAAGCCTGCACAAAGATCAAGCGCCGAATACGTGGTGACGCCAGAAATAGATCGCGCTCCGGCAGGACATCCGTCGGGGCGCGATGGAAAAAGGGCGCCAAGAGGATAGGTTGCACCACCGTGCCCCTACCATGAGCGCTTGCGGTACCAGAAGAATTCCACCGAAGACAAGAAGGAATACGAATTTCAACCATTTCGAGCACTTCTTGCCCAACATGGCAAGCGCTGCAAGCATAAAGCCTGTAGGCGCAAGGCAAAGCATCGCGCATCGGTTCCGCCAATAGGAGCACACGACGGATAAGCCGTGGCCGATCTCCCTTGCATTATCAGCCTCGAAAGAAATCCTATGGCCGCCTGCCGCCGCAGGATGCTCCAAGAGGACCTTGCCAAACAGCTCGGCAGCGCTACCGTTTCGAGCGCCCCGGCGGAGCAACAAGAATGCCGACATCACAAGTCGCCAGCGCCTCAACAGCAAGCTCCTGCTCGGAGCGCAACGCTCCCTTGAACTCAACTCTAATCGACCGGCCTTTGCAACGCCTGCCCCCAAACGCAGGTTGCGCGCCTTATCCGGCCAATCGCTGCAGTTGCCATCCCCTCTTTTGACACGTACGGCAGATTCGACCGCATGATCCGCACCCTCGCAGGCACGTCTTTCGAATTAAGCTTTAAACTGACTTTCGACGTCATGCGTTTGAGTGATGATGGAAACCGCCGCTGATCATCGTAAGTTTGAAACGATGCTCCCATGAACAAGGGTTTACCGTCATGACATGCGCCACTCCGAAGCGGCAACGCAAATCGCATTGCCGAAACCACCAATCGGAACAGAGCCCTGACGGGGAAATAAGCGGTCGTACGATTTGAATCGCGCGCTCGAACCGATGAGCACTGCATGTGCCGACAAGGCGCAGCAAAGCTTGCGAGCATCCGTCGCTGCCACCGGCTCGGCGAAAAATGCCCTCATGTGGGCACATCGCCCGATCGCGAACGCTCGACCGCCGCAGGAGCACCCTCCCGATCGCGCGCGATCCGAAACGCACTTACCGCCCGCCGTTAATCATCCTTGTCGAAATCAACCGCAAGCAAACGCGCATTGCCGTCATCGACAAGCGGATAACCCGCCGCAATCCCCGCACTTCCTCAACCCGATCCTCGAAAACGAGCCAGAAGGACCGCGTCTTCAAGCGGCAAAAGCTCGCGACGCGAGCGGTTCGAACACTCGATGCGAGGCTTCCATCGCGCAGACCGCTCCATCCCGACACGCGGCAGCAAAAAACAACTCGTCCCTGGAAGCGAGCGTTACTTCCAGGGACAAGCTTTAGTTCAGGCAATGCGAAACGATCTGCTTGCTTCCTTTAAATTTCCCTCTTCCTCAAAGCCATAGCAAGAACACCGCCCGCCGCAACAACCGCCGCAAGAGCAGGCGAAAGAGGACTGTGATCCCCCGTGCGAACGAGACCCTTGTAGCCCACTGCAGCCCGCTTGCCCTGACCGTTATCGTCAGTTCCAGCGTTCTTGCCAGCGTCCACGGTCTTGCCGGTTTCAGGAGAACCAGGCTTCTCCTCATTTTCATTAGAGCCCGGATCGGCTATCTCGCGGTCCTCCATGCGCACCACGGACCCGGCCGCGGCGGCCCACCCGTCCCCGGAGCGGACCTCCACGGCGCCCTCGCGCACGCGGAACACGATCGACTCGGCCACCTCGTAGCCCCGCGGGGCGCGCGTCTCCACCATCGTGTAGACGCCCGGGGCCAGCTCCACCGAGCGCGGCTCGGGGCCCGAGACCCACTCGGCCACGGCCTCGCCGTCGGCGGAGCCCCCCTTGACGACCTTGAGGGAGGCGCCCTCCAGCTCGCCGGAGCCGGCCACGGCGGTCTTGCTCATGAGCGCGGTCGCGCCTTCGTCGGCAACGCTTACGCGCAAAGCGACGGTGCGCTGCAAGCTCTCCGAAAGGGCAAAGCTGCCGATGGTCTGGCTTCCCGGAGCAACGAAGCTTATGCTCTTGCCCATGTCCTGCGGCTTGAACAGATTAATAAGAATCTCGTTCTCGCCAAACGAAACCGACTCCGTCGCCTGGATGAAAAGACCTTCGGGCCTCTTCTCCACGCGCAGCCCCTCGGGCACGACGATATCGCCCAACTCGTCGTCCGAAATCACCTTGTCGGACTTCTCGCTTACCACGATCCCCTGAAGAAGTTCCTTTTTGGAAACGGTCAGGGTTCCATCGATCTCGTTTCCATTGAACATGAACTGCGGCACGTACGCCATCTTTTCGCGATAATCCGCCACCTTGTCCTTGATGGACTGCTTCATGCTGTCGATGGTCTGCGCTATTTCGGCAGGCATCTGTTCGGCAGACCCCGAACCGTCATTCTTGACCAAGGCGAACTCTTTGAAATTCGAGTTTCCCAGCTCTTCCCAGATAAGAAGCTGCGCGGCAACGTACCACAGCTTGTTCTGACTGTCGTCGTTGTCTTCGTTGCCGTATCCAAAATGAGAATACAGGCTCATGGTGTTGATCATATCGGAAGTGAGCGTCAAATCCGAGGGCTGGTAATCGCCCATTTTAAGGGGGTCGACCATCACGTCGGCCTCAAGGCAATAAACCGGCTTTTCCTCGTGGCTGATAACAGCCACGGCAACGTAGTTCGTCTTCTTCAAGTGCCCGAGATTCTGCTTGTCTTCGACCATAACCCCCAGCGTGTTTCCCGAGGGGTCCTTCGCATTGATCGCGTACACGTCTTTCCCGTCGAAAATGCTGGTAATCTCAAGAGGGCCGGCTGCAACCCCAACCGCTGAAGCGGGTGCAGCATATACCGGAGACAAGCCTATCAGCGCCATCAGAAGCAGCGCAATTACGGGCATTCTCATTCTTGTCATAAGCAATCCTTACTTAATACGAACGTAAGGCGACAAGACAACCCCCGTCGTCATAGCCGCCCATCTTCCATTTCCGGTCGAATAAATCGACCCCGAATTATGCCAGGCGGAGTCTACTATAGAATTGTTTATACATGAAAGAGTTTATATACAAGCAAGGATAAATGATCCATTGCGTAAACCATCTGCTCTGCACAGAGGCGAAAGCGCCGCGAGCCAATGCAAGCCTCAGCTCGCGGGAACCGCTTCCGCATGCAGGTCAGAGAAGTATTGCTCCGCTATGCGAGCGGACGAAGCGGCATCCTTTGCGTAGTAATCCGCGCCGATGATCCGAGCGTACTCTTCCGTCAAAACCGCGCCGCCCACCATTACGGCAGCACCCGGGACCTCAGCGTGCAAAAGCGCGATCGTCTGCTCCATCGCCTTGACGGTCGTCGTCATCAAGGCGGACAATCCCACCAACCTCGCATGGCACTCCCGAACCCCGTCCACAACCGCCTCAGGCGAAACGTCGCGCCCAAGATCGACCACGCGATACCCGTAGTTCTCGAGCAGCATCTTGACAATGTTCTTCCCTATGTCGTGAATATCGCCCTTCACCGTAGCAAGCACGATAACCTGCCCGCGGTCAAGTTCGCTCGCACCCGCCTGGTCTTTGATCACGTCGAAACCGGCCTTGACGGCCTCCGCCGAAGCCATGAGCTGCGGAAGGAAGAACGCGCCTCGTTCGAACCTGTCGCCAACCTCGTTGAGCGTAGGAATAAACACGTCGTTGATCAGGGACAGCGCGTCTCGCGACCGCAAAAGGCCCCGCGTCGCATCGGCCATGGGCCCCTTGCGCCCCGTAAGGATCAGCTGCTCGATTGCGCGCACCTCGTCGTCTGCCCCAGCGCTTGCGCCGCTCGAATCATCGGCGCTCGGCACCGGCTCCCGCGATCCCTTGGCCGCGTCTTCAGACCCGACGACGCTCACGGCATAGCGCTCAACGTACGATGCGGCGTTTTCGTCTTCGCCGCTCAACACGCGAAAGCTCTCCACAACGTCCCGGCAGCGCACGGACATCGGATTGAGGATGGGCATGTCGAGCCCCGCCCCCAAAGCGGCCGCAAGGAACGTCGCCGTCATCAGCTCCCGCTCGGGCAAACCGAAGCTGATATTCGACACGCCGAGCACCGTGCGCACGCCCAAACGCTCCTTGACCATGCTTACCGCGCGCAAAATCTCGCATGCTTCGCGTTGGTTCGTCGCCGCCGACATGACAAGGCAGTCGATGGCGATGTCCTCGCGCGGGATCCCGTGCGAAACCGCCTGATCGACAATGCGCTCGGCCAAGGCGAACCGCTCCTCGGCACTTGACGGAATGCCGTGCTCGTCAAGCGTCAAGCCTACCACCGCGCAGCCGTAGCGCTTCACGATGGGAAGGATGGCCTCCAAGCTCTCCCGCTTCGCGTTCACGGAATTGACGAGCGGCTTGCCCGCATAGCCGCGCACCGCTTCCTCGATGGCGCAAGGGTCGCTCGAGTCGATCTGCAAAGGCAGCGTCGACGTTGCCTGCAGCCTCAAAACGGCGCGCGAGAGAACGTCCGCCTCGTCGAGCTCGGGTAGCCCCACGTTCACATCGAGGATCTCGGCTCCCGCCTCCTGCTGGACAACCGCCTCCCCCACCAGGTAATCGTAGTCGCCGTCGCGCAAAGCGGCCCGCAAGCGCGGCTTGCCCGTCGGGTTTATGCGCTCGCCGATCATCGCAACGCGATGCGCGTCCTTTTCGAGCACCACCGCTTCTTGGGCGCTCGTGACAACGAACGCGTCAACCTTGTCGCGCGGGGCAACCGACCGGCCCTTCGCCAGCCGCGCAAGACGCTCCACGAACACCGGGGACGTTCCGCAGCAGCCCCCGATCACGGTCACGCCCGCGGAAACGATCCCGTCCATCGCGCGCTCGAACTCGTCAGGCTCGACGTCGTATACCGTGCGCCCATCAACAATGCGCGGCATGCCGGCGTTGGGGCGCACCACAACGGGACAGCGCGCGAACCTCAAAAGCTCGTGCGCAACAGGCACCAGCTCATCGGGGCCCAGCGAGCAGTTGACGCCGACCACATGCGCGCCCAAAGCGGAAAGCGTCGCCGCCGCCACCGAGGGAGGCGTCCCCAAAAACGTTCGGCCGTCCTCCCCGAACGTCATCGAAACGAATACGGGAAGATTCGAGCAATTCTTAGCGGCAAGAAGAGCCGCTTTCGCTTCCCGCAGATCGGTCATGGTCTCTATCAGCACGATGTCGCACCCAGCCGCCACGATCGCTCGCACCTGTTCGCAGAACATATCGTAAGCATCGGAAAACGACAGCGTGCCAAGCGGTTCCAGCAAAACGCCGAGCGGGCCCATCCCTCCGGCCACGTAGCGCGCGCCCGCGGCACGCGCGCAAGCGGCGGCCGCACGATACACGTCGGCCACCTCCGCGCGGCCCTCCAGCTTATGAGCGTTCGCGCTGAACGTGTTGGTGGTGACCATTTCCGCGCCCGCTTCAACGTAAGAAGCGTGAACAGCGGTAATGGCGTCGGGATTCGTGAAGTTCAGCAAATCGGGAAGCTCGCCATGGGCGGTCAGCCCCTGCTTTTGAAGCATGGTGCCCATGGCGCCGTCCTGCACAAGAAAGTCCAAGCCTTGCAGCACGCGCTCCAGATGCGCATCCTTGATAACCAAGCCCTCCAAGCTGTCCGGCATGCTCGCCCGCCCATCGTTCGCCATCATGTTCTCCCTCCGCACGCTAGGCGTCGTCGCCGCAGCATGTCCTTCCCTGTTTCCTCCATGCGCAGCGCCCTTCAAGCGCGCACGTTTCGCACGACGCTCGCACCGCATCGCTCACCGCGCCGTCGAACACCCCCATAACGGCCGTGATGCTCTTCGTCGGGACAAGCAAGCACTCCGACGTCGCCGTCAAGCCAATGCTTCGCGGCGCATCGAGCGCGTCGAGCAAACCCTTCTGCACGGTCAGGGGAAAGTCACCGTATCCAGGGCTGTAGCGGCGGTTCACGGCGCACGCGCGCTCAGCGGCATAGCAAGTCACCTGTTCCTCCGCATCGGATGCGGCGGATTCGACCAAGGCGGAAGCCGCCGCATCGAAGAACAGCGCCTCCGTTGGACTGACCGCGACCCTTCGCTGGTACTCTCGCTCGTACGACGACCCCAGCGTGCAGGCGATCAAAACGGCTTCCCTCGCCCCCTGAAGATGCGCGGCAATGTCTTTTCCCTCCAGCGGCTGAGGCATGCCCTCAAGCCAAACGCACGTATCGCTTCCTCGTTCTCGATCAAGGGGAAACGCCCGCCAAACGCACCGCGGCTTCACTGCTTTCTCGCACGCACGCATCACGTCCTCGAGTCGGGCCAAAAGCTCGGCATCGAGGGCCTGGCCATGATATCCCAGGTAACGCAGCACTTCAGCGCGATCAAAGCCCGCCATGCCGGCCGCCTTCCGCACCCCAGGAGCCCCTGAGCGCGCCCACGCAGGCGCGCGCGATGTCAGGCTGGTTCATCGTGTAAATGTGCAATCCGTCAACGCCGTGCTTCTGAAGATCGACCAGCTGCTCGCACGCGAACTCGATCCCGGCCGACCGCAGGGAATCGGGAGCGTTTTCGTATTTCGCCAAAAGCTTGATGATGGGAGACGGCAGCGAGGCGCCGCACATGAACACCATGCGCTGTATCTGGGCCTTGCTCAGAAACGGCATGATGCCGCACGTTATGGGCACCGTGACGTGCGCTCTTTCGGCCGCTTCGCGAAAGCGGTAGTAATACTGGTTGTCGAAGAACAGCTGCGTGACGAAAAAGCTCGCACCTGCATCTTGCTTCTGCTTCAGATGAGCGACGGACGCCTTGAAGTCGGTGCACTCGATATGGCCTTCGGGATAAGCCGCCGCTCCAATGCAAAACCCCTCGTCGGCCAACCTCATGATAAGGTCCTTGGCATACTTGAACGGCGACGGGTCGCAGGCGGACACAACGTCTCCGCGCAAGGCGAGCACATTGGAGACCCCGCGACGACGCAGATCGTCGATCGCAGCGGTCAGCGCCTCCTCGGTGGAGTTGATGCACGTCAGATGCGCAACCGAAGGAACATCGAAGTCGTGGTGGATAAGCGAAGCGACTTCAGCCGTAGCCTGCTGGTTGCCGCTCCCTCCCGCCGAATACGTCACGCTGATGAAGTCGGGAACGAGATCGGCCAAAGAAGCCGCAACCCCATGAGCCGCATCGAGCGTCAAATCCCCCTTCGGAGGGAAAATCTCGAAAGAGACCGGCTGCTTCCGCGTAGCGAATATGTCATCTATCCTTCTCATGCCTCCATTATTGCGAATCGCGACGCTCCGAGCAAGGACGTCGGGGGCATCGGGTCGAACACGGCAGCACAGTCGCGACAAAAGGACATCGCCTTCAGGGTTTCGTCAACCCAGAACGGCTCCCTATCGTACAACGGTTGCCATATTGTCATTTGCGCGATAGAATGCACATTCCCGTCGCAAACACCAACTGCAAAACGAACACGTTCGCGTTCCGCCCGGCGCCACGCTTGGGCGGAACGTCTTGTTTGCGGGGGCGCAACACCGCAAAGCCCGACACGACCCAGAAGAATCGACCATGCAACGCGACAAAATCAAACCTATCCTGTTCAGCATCATCAAGCATTCCAGCAAAGAAGAGCTCAAAAAGCAGCTGCCCAAAGACATCGTTTCGGGCATCATGGTAGCGGTAGTTGCCCTGCCCCTCTCCATCGCCCTCGCCATCGCCTCCGGCGTCAGCCCCGAAAAGGGACTCTACACGGCCATCGTCGCCGGGTTCCTGATCGCCTTCTTAGGCGGAAGCCGCGTGCAGATCTCCGGCCCCACCGCAGCGTTCGCCACCATCGTAGCAGGCATTGTGGCCGCAGACGGCATAGACGGCCTGATCGCCGCCACCATCATCGCCGGCATCCTGCTCATGCTCATGGGATTCTTCAAGCTCGGCGCCATCATTCGCTTCGTGCCGTACACCATCACCACGGGCTTCACCGCGGGCATCGCGGCAACGCTCGTCATCGGACAGGCGAAGGACTTCCTGGGGCTCACCTTTCCCGCAGGCGCGCCCACGGTTGAGACCATGGACAAGCTCCAAGCCGTAGCCCAAAGCATCTCCACGGTCAATTGGCAAGCATTCGCGGTAGGCGTCGTGTGCCTTGCCGTTCTTTTCGCCTGGCCCAAGGTAAGCGAAAGGATCCCCGGCTCCCTGGTGGCGCTGATCGCCGGAGTGGCCATGGTGAACGGCTTCGGGATGAACGTGAACACCATCGGCGACCTCTACACCATCAACAGCGGGCTTCCCTCCTTCCACGTTCCGCAGCTCGACCTGGATATTTTCCGCGAGCAAATGGCAAACGGCATCACCATCGCCATCTTGGCCGCGATCGAATCGCTGCTGTCCTGCGTGGTCGCCGACAGCATGATCAGCTCCCACCATCGCAGCAACATGGAACTTGTGGCCCAAGGTGCAGGCAACGTCGCATCGGTGCTGTTCGGCGGCATTCCGGCAACGGGAGCCATCGCCCGCACGGCCGCGAACGTCAAAAACGGCGGGCGCACCCCCGTCGCCGGCATGACCCACTCGATAGTGCTGCTCATCGTCCTGGCGTTTTTCATGCCCTATGCGGCTTTCATCCCCATGCCTACCATCGCGGCTATCCTGCTGCACGTCGCGTACAACATGTCCGGCTGGCGCAACTTCGCGCACCTGTGCAAGACCACGTCGAAGGGGGCCGTCGCCACGCTGCTTCTGACCTTCACGCTGACCATCGTGTTCGACCTGGTGGTAGCCATCGGCGTGGGCATGCTGATCACCGTGGTCCTGTTCATGAAGATGGTCAGCAAGGAAACCGAGGTTCGCGGCTGGAAGTACTACTGCGACGAGGACTCCGAGGTCACCCATCTTCGCGAGCTGCCGAAAAGCGTGCGCGTGTACGAGATCAACGGCCCCATGTTCTTCGGCATGACCGACCGCATTACGGACATTTCGGTAAAGTCGTTCACGAAGTACCTGATCATCCGCATGCGCGGCGTGCCTTCGCTCGACTCCACGGGTATGAACGCACTGGAGAACCTGTATGACTACTGCCGCGAAAACGGCGTGAGCCTCATCTTCTCGCATGCCAACGAGCAGCCTATGAAGACCATGCGGCGCGCAGGCTTCGTGGATTTGGTCGGCGAAGATCATTTCCGCGGCAACATCGACGACGCCATAGCCTACGCGCACCAGCTGCTTGACGAGGAGAGTCGAGCGGTGCGAAAGCGCGCGCAGTAGCTCGAGCAACGCCAAGCCAAGCCTCAACGTTGCTCGAGCGCCACGTGCGCAAGCTCCAACCTGCGCACGTGGCCCAACCTCGACGGTCGCGCCTGGGCCACGTGCCCTCGGCGCTTCGCCCGATGCGCGACCGACCGCCACCACGCATCGGAACTTTCAGGAGCGTTCGCCGGCTAACCCGTGAACAGCAACCATCGACCGACGGAGCGGCGACGCATCGGAATCATCCGTGAATTTCAACCGAAACCCCCTTGCCCATGATAAGATGTCCTCAGTAAGCCCGCCCGGCCTCTCAACGATGCACACTGGCGGGTTTTTGCCTCTCTTAAGGACTTTTCGCCTATGGAGTACACGAAACCGTTTCTAACGTTCGAGCAGCAAGCCGACCTCCTCATGAAAGATCGTGGCATGATCGCAGATCGCGACTCTCTCATTCGCCACCTCCAAGATGTAGGCTACTATCGCTTGAGCGGTTACTGGCATATACACAAAATGCGAGATTCGGGCAAATTTTGGGAAGGCACCACGTTCCAGCGCGTCTGGGAAACCTACGTGTTCGATCGACAATTCCGTCTAGTAGTGCTTGACGCGGTGGAACGCATTGAGATATATATGCGCACGCAACTCGCGTATATCCTCGCGGAGCTGACTGGCCCCTTCGGGTTCCTCGACAAAAAGAGCCTCCCCCGACTCAATGCAGACCGATACGATAGGTTCATAAGCAAGTGCGCAGAAGCTTACAATCGTGCAAAAAGCGGAGAGCCTTTCGCCAAGCATTTCGATGGCAAGTATGGCGATGTTCATGATTTGCCACCCTATTGGGTGCTCGCAAACGTCATGGATTTTGGAATGGTGGTCACTCTCTACAAAGGGTCGCCCGTGGAGGTCAGAAAGCGTATAGCCGACGATCTGGGAATCAGCACCAAGGTTCTCGACTCGTGGCTTGTGACGATCAACACCGCACGCAACATCTGCGCCCACCATGGTCGCCTATGGAACAGAACCATCGGCAACCCTCCCATGATTCCAAAGTCGCCGGAGTGGCATGAGCCCTACAAAGTGGAGAACGAAAAGATATTCGGGACGCTCACCGTGCTGAGCTATCTGCTCGAAAACGTTGCTCCCGAGACAAGCTGGCGCAAACGACTCCTGGACATGGTCCTCGAGCTTTCGCTGCGAGACCAAGAGCGCATGGGTTTTACAGGGAATTGGCGCGAATGCCCGTTCTGGAAACCTTATCTGCCCGCATTGGAAGCCAAGGGATAATAACGGCTCCTGCGGCGGCAGAACGAACGCCAAGCAAAACTCTTTCGCTGCCACCGCGCCGCAACAACTCGTTGCTTTACGTTTTCGCACCTCGCATGGTTCAATGTCCTTGCGGCGCATCGCCGCTTCCGCCCGCCTGAAAGGACGCCCCATGACCATCGCAGACGCCCTCGTAACCATGCGCAAAGAGCGCAACCTCACGCAGCAAGACGTCGCCCGCAAGCTTTTCGTAACGCGCCAAGCGGTATCTCGCTGGGAAAACGGCGAGACCACGCCCGGCATCGATATGTGCAAGCTGATCTCGGCCACCTTCGACCTCCCCGTCACCCACTTGCTCGAGATGCCCGACGGAGACTACTGCCAAAGCTGCGGCATGCCCTTTTACCAGCCGAAAGACTACGGCAGCGAAGCCGACGGCGCACCTTCCGCCGACTACTGCTCATGGTGCTATCGCGACGGTGCATTCGTCGAAGACGAGTCGCTTGAGGAGCTTATCGAGCGTTGCGCCCCGTACATGGCCGAATCCTGCCACGTTTCACGCGACGAGGCCGTCTCGTTCATGGGCGCGCTGCTTCCCCACCTCAAGCGCTGGAAGTAGCAACCGAAGACGCCGCGGACCGCACAGCGTGCCGAACGCGCCGGGCCAACCTTGCTGCGTGCGCGCTCCGAACGCGCCGCGTGCATGCTCCCACGCCCCCTCAGGCTTCCTCGTGATAGAATTCGTCCAGGAAAATCAACCCCGCAGCGCGCACGCAGCACTGCGGGCGTTTCAAACCCACGAAGACGGGAGCATCATGATCAAGGAACTGGTAAAGGACGAGGCCATCCTCTCGCAGCCCTGCGCTGCAGCCACCGCCGAAGACGCGTCGGTTGCGCAGGATCTGATCGACACGCTGATCTCGCTCGAAGGCGCCGCATGCTTGGCGGCCAATCAAATTGGCGCCGCCACCTGCGTTGTCGCCTATCTTGACGACAACGACCAGCCGCACGTCATGTACAACCCCAAGCTGCTGCAGGCGCTCGGCGCGTTCAAGACCGTCGAAGGCTGCCTTTCCTTGGAGGCCGATTCCAAGGTAACGCGCTACGATCGCGTCAAAATCGCCTACGAAGAGCTGGTCGACGGCACGCTTGTTGCCCGCAAGAAGGACTTCAACGGCTGGACAGCCCAGATCATTCAGCACACGATCGACCATTGCAAGGGCAAGCTGGTCTAGCTCGCGCGCTCAGGCAGTCCGAACCATCATGGCAAAACCGTCCAGCAACCCCGATCGAGACCGCTGGATTCGCGCGCTCGCCGCAAAAGGCGGGCGCGCCGCTTCGGCTCCCCTCAATCGCAACCCGCGCGCAGGCATCGGCCCGAACAAGGCCTCGGGCCACAAGGGCGGCATCAGCCGCCAAGGATCCAAGCGCGGTTGATGCCGCACGCCTAGAATGGAGCACCCTTGCACGAAGCAGAGCCTTTCGGTCCCGAACGCAGCCATCCCCAAACGACAAGCCGCCCGATTCCTCGAGTTGCTTTCGTCTGCACGCACAACTCATGTCGAAGCCAAATGGCAGAAGCAATCGCGAAGCAGATCGCAAAAGGCACCTTTGCAGCTTGCTCGGCCGGCACGCACCCCCGGGAGCACATAAACCACCAGACACTGCAAACGCTTGCCAACCATGGATACGGAACCGACGGGCTTCGGTCAAAGCCGCTCGACGATATTCCGCCCGTCGATTGGGTTGTCACCATGGGCTGCGGGGTTGCGTGCCCGGCGCTTCCATGCGCGCATCGCGAGGATTGGGGGCTCGAAGACCCCAGCGGCAAAGACGATAGCTCGTTCGAAACCTGTCTCGCCCTCATTGAAGATCGCATCGCCGACCTCAAGAAGCGCATGGAAGCCGCCCTTTGACCGTTTGCGCCGTATCCCGTTCGCGCAAGCCACCGACCTCCCCGAATCCCGTCGCCTCATCCCGAAAGGCCCTGCCGTGATCAAGCCCATCATGAGAAACCAAACGTTTCTTGCGCAGCCCTGCGCACCGGCGACAACCGCCGATGTCCAAACGGCGCAAGACCTGCTCGACACGCTGGCCGCCCACTCGCACGAATGCGTCGGAATGGCCGCCAACATGATCGGCGTACCGAAGCGCATCATCGTATTCGACGACGAAGGCACGTCGCGCATCATGTTCAATCCGGAAATCATCAGCTGCGCAGGCCCCTTCGAAACGGAAGAAGGCCGCCTCTCGCTGCTCGGCAGGCGCGCCGCCACACGCTACCGAACCATCAAGGTTCGCTACGAAGACGAGGCGTTTCGCTCCAAGACGAAGTCGTTCGCCGGATGGACCGCGCAGATCATCCAGCACGAGATCGACCACTGCAACGGCATCGTGATCTAGCCCGGCGAGCGGCTGCGCGATCCCGCAGCCGCTCGCGCAGCGAAGCCCCGCGCGAGCAAGCCGTGCGAAAGCCTTAGCCCTCTACCGTCCGATCGTGATTCACCACCCGATAGAACAACGATCGAATCTCGTCCGCATCGGTCGTTTGCCCAAGGGCCCACATGGTCTTCGCCACCAAAGCCTCGGTGGTCATATCGCCGCCCTTGAGAATGCCGGGATGGTTGGCAAAGGCTCGTCCCACTTCGTACACGCCCAAATCGCACCCCTCTTCGGGCACCTGCGTGGTCATCACCAGGGTTTTCCCGGCATCGACCCAGTCGAAAAGAGCCTGGTGGAAGTCATGGTACGCAGGAATTCCCCCAATGCCGAACGTTTCCACGATCACCGCATCGTAGTCGCGTTCCAAAAGCTCGAACACGCTTGGGCTCATTCCCGGCGTCAATTTGAGAACGAACACGCGCTCGTTCAAGCGATCGAACAGACGAAGCGACCCCTCGTCCGCGCATCGAACGGGCGAGGCCGCCCGGATCACGCGATCGTTCCTGATAAGGGCTATCTCGGGAAAATTAACGCTCGTAAACGCGTTGAAGCTCATGGTGCGCTGCTTGCGCGCACGAGTACCCGCGATCACCGAGCCGCCGAACGCAACGGACACGTCACACGATCGATCGTCAAGCGCGTACAGAAGGCTTTGGTACACGTTGAGCTTCGCGTCGGTGAACGGACTGCCCATGGGCTGTTGCGAACCGGTCAGCACAATGGGCTTTCCGCTCCCCTGGATCAGGTACGAAAGCGCCGCTGCCGTGTACGCCATGGTGTCGGTGCCGTGCAGCACCACGAACCCGTCGTACGCATCGTAGGCACGCGCGATTTCGTCGCGAATGAGCATCCAATCAGCAGGTCGCATGTTTGTGCTGTCGATGTTCATAGGCTGCACCACGTCCAACGCGCACAAGCCCTCCACCTGCGGCACGAACCGAGCCAGCTCCTCGCCGGTCAGCGACGGGGCAAGTCCGCAGCCATCCTCGGCTGAAGCGATGGTGCCCCCGGTTGCAATCATCAGAATCTTCTTCATGCGCACGCTTTCCCTCGAATCCTTTGAACGAAACAACAGTACCTGCCTCCACGCAAGTGCGAACGCTCCGATCGAAAATTCCATCAAGCCCCCAGCTGCGCCCAACGCCGCCAGCTCGAAAGAGCGAAACGCCCGCCCCTTCGACCCTGCGCGCAACCTTGGATACGGCTTCGCAAAGTCGACGGCGCCACCGCTGCCCGCGCTTCTCGTGCAGAAACCGCGAATCGTCCCACGACCTCGGCCTTGCAAGGCTCCAGGAGCTTTATACTGATGCTTTTGCAGGACGAGGCGGCAGGGCAAGACGAAAGGTACATAATGGGCGGATTCTTCGGGGCTGCATCACATCATGATGTGGTGCTGGACGTGTTTTTTGGCGTGGACTACCACTCTCACTTGGGAACGCGGCGCGCGGGCATGATTTTCCACGACGACGAGGGCTTCCAGCGCGAAATCCATTCGATCGAGAACACGCCGTTCCGCACGCGCTTCGAAGACGACCTTCCCGGATTCCACGGATGCAGCGGCATCGGCTGCATCAGCGACACCGATCCGCAGCCGCTTCTGGTGCGATCGCATCTGGGCACCTTCGGCATCACCACCGTAGGCGCCATCAACAATGCCGAACAGCTGGTGGAATCCTACTTCACCGACGGCAACCGCCAGTTCATGGCCATGAGCTCCGGTGCCGTCAACACCACCGAGCTGGTGGCTGCGCTCATCAACCAGAAAGACGACTTCGTCTCGGGCATCAAGCATGCTCAGGATGCGATCGAAGGATCGCTCACCTTGCTGATCATGACCGAGGACGGCCGCATCATCGCAGCGCGCGACAAGATGGGGCGCCTCCCCGTGCTCATTGGCAAGAACGACGACGGGTTCTGCATCTCGTTCGAGTCGTTTGCGTACCACAAGCTGGGCTACGACGACGAATACGAACTGGGCCCCGGCGAAATCGTGCGCATCGACGCCGACGGGTACCAGACCATTGCCCCCGCAGGCGACAAGATGAAGATCTGCGCATTTCTGTGGGTGTACTACGGCTACCCCAACTCGAATTACGAAGGCGTGAACGTCGAGGTCATGCGCTACCGCAACGGTGCCGTCATGGCGCGCAACGAAGCCGCTGCCGGTACCCTGCCCGACCTGGACTACGTGGCGGGCGTGCCCGATTCCGGCGTACCGCACGCCATCGGATACGCAACGGAATGCAAGACGCCGTTCGCCCGCCCGTTCATCAAGTACACGCCCACGTGGGCGCGTTCGTTCATGCCCAGCAACCAAGAGGTTCGCAACCGCGTGGCCAAAATGAAGCAGATCCACATCCCCGAGCTCATCCGCGACAAAAAGCTGCTGTTCGTAGACGACTCCATCGTGCGCGGCACCCAGCTGCACGAAACGGTGGACTTCCTGTACGAATGCGGCGCGTCCGAGGTGCACATGCGCTCGGCTTGCCCGCCCATCATGTTCAGCTGCAAATACCTGAGCTTCTCAAGCAGCAAGTCCGAGATGGACCTGATCGCGCGCCGCGTAGTGCAGCAGCTCGAAGGCGACGAGGGTCAGGAGCACCTGGAGGAATACGCCGACAGCTCCACCGAGCGCGGCCAGTGCATGCTGCACGCAATCTGCGAGCAGATGGGCTTCGATTCGCTGGGTTACCAGTCGCTTGACGGCATGCTGGAAGCCATCGGCATCGATCGCGACCAGGTATGCACCTACTGCTGGAACGGCAAGGAATAGCCTTTTTCGACAACGCTTGCTCGACGAAAAGAACCGCTTCGGCGGTTCTTTTTTCATTCTCCCATTTTATTCAACAATTGTACCAATAGTGGTACTCATAACTCACCCCTTCTCCGGTACACTGCGCAGCATACTCGCCAGATCCAAAGCAAGGAGGCCCCATGAGCACCGCAGCCATCGCAACCCGGCATATCGATACCGACCATTCCTCCCGCACAACCGCGCACGCCTCACACGCGCAGACCTCAGCAGCGAACCCGAAAATCCGCGCGATAGCCGGCGGCCTCTACTCTGGCCGCAAGCAAGCGCTTCACGCGCGAAACCAGCACAGCGTCGCAGAGCATGAGCCTTCGAGCGAGTGCTTCGATCGACGCAGGGCCGCTCGAAACGACACCGCAGCGAAGCCGCGCCTCCTTCAGGGAATGCAAGGCGTCAGCTACAACCTGTTGTCAGGCGAGCGCATCATGGCGGCAGGCGCGGGAATCCTGTTTTCCCTGGCGACAATCGCAGCCATGATGCTCTAAAGGAAGGGGGGATACCGTGAAGGACGCTTTGGCACCGTTGCGATCGCAGTCTCGACCATCGCTTCGCCCGGCCTCCGCAGATGCGGCGGCCGTCTTCGCAAGCCTATACCGACGCTGGAGCAGCGATGCTCGTCGCCTCTCGCGCGAAAGCATGCAGGCTGTCCGCAGCGCAACGGGATCGCGCATCATCGACGTGCTTTCCATATGGGACGAACGGGAAGCATGCTGGCTGGCCGACGCACCCACCATGATCAGGCTCGACACTTGCGACATCACCGCATTCGCCATGCATAGCCCGCTCATAGCCATCCACCGCGGCCACGTCGAGACCGACTCCCCCATTGCAACCTTCGGGTCGCGCAGCAGCCCAGAAAACAGTTCGCACGCATCGCAGCCCTTCTTCTGGAGAAGCGTTCGGCCCTGCTCCTACGCATTAGGGCGCACGGTGGAGCGATTCGCGTTCGAAACCGACGGAAGAAAACGCCTCCTGGCCCTTGAAGCCCATTTGGATGACGGAGGATGGCTGCGCATGAGCAGTTTCGGCATCGACTCCGAACGGTCCTACTCGTATGCGTCGAGGATGCTCTTCAGGTAATCGCGATACGCGCTCGCAAGCACCGCGGGCTTCTCGATGCGCACCCGGCTGCCGTACTGGGCCACCCAGCCGAAAAACGCCGGACTCTCGACAACGGCCACGTGCACATGCGCATGCTCCTCCCCCGCCGATGTGACGGGAACGTCTTCGCCGAATCGGTCGATCACGCCGCCCATGGCTTCGCCGGATACCAAAAGCGTTGCGGAAACCGGCTCGCCTCCGTACATGCCGAACGCGCGCTGCTCCAGCTTCCCCGCATCGAACGTGGCAATGCGGTCGTTGCGCGAAGCAGGCTCGTCAAGCAGGGCGATATGCTCCATGCGGTCCACTCGGTAATGAGGGAACCCGTCGTGCTTCTCGTTGTATGCCACCAAGTAGTAATAGCCGTCTGCGTACACCAGCTGCACGGGAGTTTCCTCGTAGCGCCGACCGTTGCGCTGCCGAACCCGGCGCTTTTGCGCATCGTATTTGAAATAGAGAAACGACACTCTGCAACGCTGCGCCATAGCGCGCTGAAGCTGATCCACGTTGGCCAGCACCGACTCGTTCTGCATCTTGATACGACCCTCAACATGCAAACGCCTGGTCAGAAGCGCCCGCTGGCGCTCAGGAGCCAGCCGCTTCACGCTGCGAACCAGCTTGTCGCTCATGCGCTGCGTCAGGAAGCGCGAGCTTTGCACTGCGTCCACCAACAACGCAAGCTCCGAAAGCGTGAAATCTCGCGAAGCCAACGCGTACTCGACCGGGGCGCAACGCCGCGTGCGTATATCCATGCCGAAGGCGCGCAACGCCTCGATGTCGCGGTATACCGATTTGCGTTCGGCTGAAATACCGAGCGCCCCTAGCCGCTCGAGGATCTCGGCCATAGTAAGGCCGCGCTCGTCATCGGTTTCATCTTGAAGCATCTTCATGAGATGAAGCAGCTTCAGCTTCTGGCGGTTGACGGCCATGCACGCTCCTTTTTCAGCCACGTCTTCAAACCCCAGTATACAAGCGCGCCCCAAAACTATCGCAAAAAAGGCCCTGCCGCTTTGAATAAACGGCAGGGCCTTTCCATGCATAACGTTTAACGGCTACAGCATTTCAGCGCGCAGCTCCTCGCCGCTTTTGGAGGACAGGTACGCCGGGGCGATGTCGAACATCGTCTTGCAGCCCGTCTGGCCCTCGCGGCTCAGGCGATGCGCCGCACGAGCGCACGCGGTAAGCACGCTGCCCGTAAACTCGGGGTTAGAATCCAGCTTCAGCGAGAACTCGACCACATGACGATGCTCGCTGTTTTCGCCGGTCAAGCCCGAACGAATCACCGAACCGCCATGGGGAATGCCCGCGTGGTCGCGATCAAGCTCTTCCTGCGAGATAAACGTGACCGTGGTGTCGTAGTCGGCAAAGTAGTTCGGCATTTCAACGATGGCCTTCTCGATGGCAGCCAGATCGGCGCCTTCCTCGGCCACCACGAAGCACTCGCGCGTATGCTTCTCGCGCGTGGTCAACTGAGGATTCTGACCAGCCCGAACGGACTCGAGCGCCGCAGGAACGGGAACCGTGTACTGACGAGCGTCGGCCACGCCCTCGATGCGACGAATCGCATCGCTGTGACCCTGGGAAACGCCGCGACCCCAGAACGTGTAATCGGCACCTTCGGGCAGAATGCAGTTCGCGTACAGGCGCGCAAGCGAGAACATGCCCGGATCCCAGCCCGCGGAAATGACGGCGACCTTGCCGCCTTCCTTTGCCGCTGCGTCCACGTTCGCAAAATGCGCGGGGATGTTCGCGTGCGTGTCGAAGGAGTCCACCACATTGAACAACCCGGCGTACGCCGGCGTCTGCTCGGGCAGATCGCGCGCGCTGCCACCGCACAGGATAAGGACGTCCACGTCGTCCGCGTGCGCCGCCAAGTCGTCGGCAGAGTACACCGAAACGCCCTCGGTCAAAGGCTTCACGGAAGCGGGGTCGCGTCGAGTGAATAGAGCGACCAGCTCAAGATCGTCGTTTTGACGGCAGGAAAGCTCCACGCCCCTGCCCAGATTGCCGTACCCCAAAATACCGATGCGCGTTTTCGTCATATGCTGCTCCTTGTACTCGTTTGCACCCATGCATTGAATGTATAGGTTAATGATGGACGACCACGACCAACGTCGTCAACGAACGCGATGCGACTTCAAGAAAGCCCCATCGTGCTGAAACGAATTGGAAACCTTATCGGAATGAATGCACCGCACGACCGTCGCGCGAGCCAAAAGGCCGGCGCGTGGGCGCAAATCGGCACCCGTGACAGCACCCGCCCCGCATACAGCCCCCTAGAGCCGCACGCCTGCCGCATCCTAAGATGCGGCAGGCGTTTTGTCGGCGATCTCTCCGAAAGCACGCTTTCAGCACCCGGCGCATTGCCATAGGCGCCGGGTTGCTTCCACACGCCGCTCGTCCGCTTCTACGCCTTCTCCACCCGAATGGCGCACACCTTGTACTCAGGCGCCTTCGACACGCGGTCGAGCGCGGCGATGGTCAGCCAGTTGCTGTTGCCGTCCTGGAAATGGAATGGCATCCACGTTTCGCCCGGGTTGGTCTTGCCCGACACGCGCGCCGTCGTCTCGATCTGACCACGACGCGACGACACGCGCACACGATCCCCGTCGGACACGCCCAAAGCCGCCGCATCGCATTCGTGCAACTCGATGAACGAACGATCCGCAACCTCGTTCACGCCCTGCGCGCGAGCGGTCATCGCGCAGGCGTTGTACTGGTACAGAATGCGCCCGGTGGTGAGCATGAGCGGGTATTCCGCATCGGGCAGCTCCACCGAAGGCTGATAGCTTGGCGTAGAGAACGACCCCACGCCCTGCGAAAACTCGCTCACATGCAGGATGGGCGTACCCGGATGCTCCTCGTTCGGGCACGGCCATTGCAAACCACGCCCGGCAACGCCGTCGCCGTCAAGGCGCTTATGGCTCACGCCACCGTAGGTGGGCGTGACGGACGCCACTTCGTCCATGATCTCGGCCGGCGTCAGGCAAGGCTGGGCATACCCCATCCGATTCATGACCTCGGTGAATATCTCGGTGTCCGGACGCGCGCCCTCCAAAACGTCCACCGCCTTGCGCACGCGCTGCACGCGACGCTCGGTATTCGTGAAGGTGCCTTCTTTCTCGGCGTAACTGCAACCGGGCAGAATCACGTCGGCGTACTTCGCCGTCTCGGTCATGAACAGGTCGTCCACCACGAAGAAGTCCAGCGACTCCAGCGCGCGGATCACGTGCCCCGTATCGGGATCGGTGCGCACAGGATCCTCGCCGAACAAAAACAGCCCCTTGATGCCGCCCTCGATCATGGACGGGAAGCACTCGGTAGCCTTCACGCCGCGCTCGCGCGGCAAGCCAGTGCCCCACGCGCGCTCGAAGCGGCGCACCACCTCGGGGTCGGCCACCTTCTGGTACCCCGGCAGATCGTCGGGTCCGGCGCCCATGTCGCACGCGCCTTGCACGTTGTTCTGGCCGCGCAGCGGATTCACGCCGCCGCCGCGCTTGCCCAAGTTACCCGTGATCATAGCGATGTTGGATAGCGCCATCACGCCGTCGGTGCCGGTGGAATGCTCCGTCACGCCCAGACAGTACACGATGGCAGCAACTCGGGCCTTGCCGTACATCTTGGCCGCAGCCACCAGATCGCGCTGGTCGACGCCGCAGATATCCTCCACGCGCTCCGGCACGTAATCGCGCACCGTGGCGGACATGATCTCCACGCCCTCGGTGCGTTCGTGCACGAAATCCGCATCGTAGAGGCCTTCGCGCAGGATCACGTTCACCATGCAGTTGGCGAAAGCCACGTTGGTGCCCGGGCGCAGCTTCAAGTGAATGTCCGCCTGCGCGGCCAGCCCGATGTCGCGCGGGTCCACCACGATCAAACGGCACCCGCGTTCCACCGCAGCGCGTATCTGCATGCCGATGACCGGATGGGCTTCCTCGGGGTTCGATCCCACCAGCATGATCACGTCGGCTTCGTTCACCACGTCTTCAATTGAGTTCGTCATCGCTCCCGAACCAAGCATGGTTGCCAGACCGGCAACCGTGGGAGCGTGTCAAACACGCGCGCAGCAGTCGACGTTATTCGTCTGCAGCGCCGTTCGAGCCATCTTCTGGAACAGGTAGATGTCCTCGTTCGTGGAACGCGAACAGGCGAACGCCGCAAGGGAGGCTCCCCCATGCTCGTCGCGCAGCTCCGTGAAGCGACGAGCCACCAGATCAAGCGCGTCATCCCAGGTAGCAGGTTCGAATTCGCCCGTTTCGCGATTCTTGACAAGCGGCGTGCGCAAACGATCGGGCGCGTCAACGAAGTCGAAACTGGCCGAGCGTCCCTTCACGCACAGAAGGCCGTTGTTCGAAGGGCCGGGCGCTCCCTCCGCATCCACGATGCGCCCATCCTTCACCACCAGGTCAAGCTGGCATCCCACGCCGCAATGCGGGCACGTGGTGCGCACGCGATTCGTCTCCCACGAGCGGTACGCCGCGCGGCGCTTCTCCGTGAGGGCCCCGGTCGGGCATGCCTGCGCGCACGTGCCGCACGACTCGCAATCGGTCATGCGCCAATCGACCCCGAAAGGCGCCTCGATAACCGTGCGGACCCCGCGCTTTCCCGCCTGCAACGTATGATTGCGCGCAGCGCTGTTGCACGCGCCCACGCAACGCTGGCAACGGATGCACAGGTTGGGATCGTATGAAAGAAACGGATTGGCGTCCAGCACGGGCTCGCGCTTCTGCGCAACCTCGAAGGAAGACTCCAGCACGCCGTACTCGCGGCAAAGCGCTTGCAGCTCGCACGCGCCGTTCTTGTCGCACGAGAAGCAGTAGTGCGTCGAATCAAGCCCATGATCGGCGATGATGAGATCGAGCGCGACGCGGCGGTACGCCTCTACGCGCGGCGAATCCGTGATCACGACCATGCCGTCTTGCACGGGCGTCGAGCATGCGGGAACCGGATGGTCCAAGCCCTCCACGTCCACCACGCACACGCGGCACGACGAAACGGCTCCCGACCTCTTCAAATAGCACAGCGTGGGAATGCGCACGCCCGCCTCGCGCGCGGCGTCCAGCACGGTCGCCCCCTCGCGCGCCTGCACAGCGCTCCCATTGATCGTGATGCTAGGCATACTGAACCCGGCCCCCTTCCAACGTTCCCGGTCCGAAGCAATCGCAGCGCAGGCAGCGCCCGCACTCCTGCACGGCTTCTTCGCGGCTCATCTCAATCTCGACGCCCTGGAAATCGCGTTTGCGCTCGCGAGCCGGACGTTCGGTTATCTCCACGCGCCCCTTAGGCGTGCGGGCGTTCGGGCGCGCAACGGGAACCTCCACGTCGCAGCGCAGTTTATGGCTGTACCCCAAGAACTCGTCGATGTTGCGCGCGGCGACCTTGCCCGCTCCGATGGCGCGAATGGCCGTCGCGGGTCCCGTCTGGCAATCGCCGCCCACGAACACGTTGTCGAAGCCCTCGGCGCGCAAGCGCTCGTCGGCGTTGAAGCAGCCCCAGGTGGTTGCCATGCCGAACTCCTCGAACGGGGCCGACACCACATTCTGCCCCACCGCAATCAGCACGATATCGGCCTCGATGCGGCGCTCGGGCTTGTCAGCCGCCACAGGGGCAGGTCGGCCGCCGCGCACCGCGCCGATCATCTGCGGTTGGGTGATAAGCGCCGCGCATCGGCCTTCCGCGTCCTTCTCGACGGCCACGGGCGCCTCCAGGACGATCATCTCGACGCCTTCGGCGATGGCGCTCTCCACTTCGATAGGCAAAGCGGTCATGTCTTCCTTGCGGCGCCGGTACACCACCGACACGTCATCGGCGCCTGCGCGAACCGCAGTGCGCGCGCAATCCATGGCCACGTTGCCGCCGCCCACCACGACCACGCTCTTGCCCGAGAAATCAGGGTAGTCGCCGTCGCCGATGCGGCCCAGCATATCGACAGCCGACATCACGCCCTCGGCGTCCGCGCCTTCGATGCGCAGGCTCTTGCCCGTTTGGGCGCCGATGGCCACGTACACGGCATGGTAGGTGTCCGCGATCTCGCGCATCTCGGTCAGGCCGATCGCCTCGCCGCAGCGCGCGGTGATGGTGCCGGCGTTCATGATGCCGCGAATATCCTCGTCCAGCCGCTCGCGCGGGAAACGGTACGCAGGGATACCGTAGCGCAGCATGCCCCCCAGCTGATCGCGCTCCTCGAACACCGTCACGCGATGCCCCATGAGCGCGCAGAAGTACGCGCAGGTCAAACCACTCGGCCCGCCGCCGATAACAGCAACGGTGCGCGCCGTGTCAACGCTGCGCTGCGGCACCGGCACGGTATCGGCGGGCGCCTGGTCCACGGCGAACTTCTTGATGCCGCGGATGTTGAGCGGCGCGTCGATGAGCGTGCGCCGACAGCGCTCCTCGCACGGATGCTCGCACACGAGCGCGCACGCCGTGGGAAACGGGTTGTCCTTGCGCACCATCTGCACGGCACCGGCGTAGTCGCCTTCGGCCACCAGCGCAATGTAGGCGGGCACGTTCACGTGCGCAGGGCAGAGCGTTTCGCAGGGAACCGACTGGCCCACGCCCGCTTGGCAGCAGCCTCGCTCCACGTGGCTTTCGTACTCCTCGGCGAACGCGTCCATGCCCTCGAGCAGCGCATTAGCCGCCTCGTAGCCAATGGCGCAGTCGGCCGTGTCGCGCACCATCTGAGCCAACGCGCGCAGTCGCTCCAACGCCCCGGCGTCGGCGTCGCACGCCACCACGCGCTCGAGCAACGCGGCAAGCTGCGGCAAACCGTCGCGGCACGGGACGCACTTGCCGCAGGTTTGCAGAGCGCCGTCGCGCAGAAGCGACAGCTGGGCGGCAAGCGGGCACATTCCCGGCGGAGCCGTCTCCACCCGTCGTCCGTGCCTGTTCAACTGTTGGGCGATACGCGCGTCGTCTTTCGACTTCGGCGCAATCGATAATGCGGCCACGTTCATCCCCCATGTTCGATGCGGTAGTTCGCTCGGCATGCCGTTGAGGCAATGCTCAAAAGTACTCGAATTAGCAGAATACCAGATGGCGCAGGTGCCCACCGACACGAAATCGCCGGAAAGCGGCAGAGGGCCGCTTCGGACGCGGCGCCTTCGAAGCGTTGGACGAAACAAGGTTGCGCGAAGCGTCTCACCGTCGCCGATCTTGCGCGAGCACTTCAGGGTTCAGGCAGTCGGCGGGACGGCGGCCCAGCACCACGTCGATCGCGCTGCGCATGGTGCGCGTGCGCAGTTCAAGCCCCGATTCCTCGGACCAGTACGCCGCATGCGACGTGAGCACGGTGTGAGGAGCGCGCAGCAGCGGATGGTCGAAGTCGACGGGTTCGCCCTCGTACACGTCGACGCCCGCGCCCCACAGCTTCCCCGATTCGAGCGCCGCCGCCAAGGCCGCAGTGTCCACCACCGCCCCGCGCGCCGTGTTCACCAGCACGGACCCTTCCTTCATGAGCGCCAGGCGATCCTCGTCCAGCAGGTGGTGCGTCTCGGGCGCGAGCGCCACATGCAGGCTGACCACGTCCGCGCAGCCCAACAGCTCGTCAAGCGACAGGATATCGTAGCCTTCCGGTGTGCGTCGGCCCGGCACCAACGAGCGCGACCAGCACACCACGCGAAAACCCAGCCCTGCGGCCTTGCGCGCAACGGCGCGGCCGATATCGCCCATCCCCACCACGCCGAACACCCGCCCGTACGCCTGCCCCATGGGCCGGCGGCGCGCATAGTCCCACACGCCTGCGCGCATGTCGGCGTCGATCTCGTTCAAACGCCTCAGCACGCACAGCGCCAACGCGATCGCATGGTCCGAGACGACCTCGGTTCCGTACCCCGGAGCAGTGCACACCGCAACGCCGTGATCCGTGGCGGCTTCCACGTCGATGTCGTCGTAGCCCACGCCGGTACGGCTGACCACCCGCAACCGAGGAAGCGCCTCGAACGCCGCGCGCGGCAACGCGCTGTACGAAGTGACCATTCCGTCGGCATCGGCCGCAAGTCGAACCAAGTCATCCAAGCCGCGCGAATCGAAACAGGCGAAATCCACGCCCGCATCGCGCGCCATGCGCTCTTCGAAGTCCATGTTCTCGAAATCGCTGTCGACCATAACGATCTTGGGCATACTCCGTCCTTCCTTGACGTGCAGTCTTGACGAACGCAATCGGTTCCAGTAGGGTCGCGTAAACCATAGAATCGTGCTTGGGAAAGGTCATAGTATGAAAAAATCGGTCGACGGCCGCAAGGTCGCCATCATCGGATGCGGGTTCGTGGGGTCGGCCACGGCTTTCACGCTGATGCAAAGCGGCCTGTTCTCGGAAATGGTGCTGGTCGACGTCGACCGCAACCGAGCCGAGGGCGAAGCGCTCGACATCAGCCACGGCATGCCTTTCGCCAGCCCCATGAACATCTACGCCGGCGACTACGACGACCTTGCCGATGCAGCCATCATCGTGGTCACGGCCGGAGCGAACCAGCAGCCTGGCGAAACGAGGCTTGACCTGGTGCACAAGAACGTGAGGATCTTCAAGTCCATCATTCCCGAAATCGCGAAGCGAGACTTCGGCGGCATCCTGCTGGTGGTATCGAACCCGGTGGACATCCTCACCTACGTGGCCTTGAAGCTTTCAGGGCTTCCCGAGGATCGCGTGATAGGATCCGGCACGGTGCTCGACACCGCGCGCTTCAAGAACATCCTGGGCGAGCACTTGGGCGTGGACCCGCGCAACGTGCACGCCCGCATCATCGGCGAGCACGGCGACAGCGAGATCGCCGTTTGGAGCTTGGCGAACGTCTCGGGCATTCCCGTCAACGACTTCTGCGAGATGCGCGGGCATTTCGAGCACGAGGAATCCATGCAGCGCATCGCCGAAGACGTGAAGAACAGCGCGTACGAGATCATCGCGAAGAAGAAGGCCACGTACTACGGCATCGCCATGGCGGTCAAGCGCATCTGCGAGGCCATCGTGCGCGACGAAAAGCCCATCTTGCCCGTATCGAACTACCAAAACGGCGGAGAGTACGGCCTGGAAGACGTGGTTTTGAGCTTGCCCGCCGTCGTAGGCAAAGGCGGCATCGAGTACCGCGTGCCCGCGCCCATCAGCCACGACGAACTTGCCGCCCTGCAAGCATCCGCCGCCAAGCTGAAGGAAGTCATCGCAGAGCTGGATCTGGATTAGAACAGCAGGGGCAAGCGCGGTCGGAGCCGCTCCATCCTCGACCGCGCTTGCCTTACGGCCTTGCCCCTATCGCCACTTCGTGCGCAGCTCCCAAAAGGCGACGGCGCTTGCGGCAGCCACGTTCAGGGAATCCACGTCGTGGTCCATGGGGATCTTCACCGTGTAGTCGCATGCCGCCACGGTGGACGGCGCAAGGCCGTCGCCTTCGGTTCCCAGCACCAGAGCTAGCTTCTCGCATGCGCGCAAGCGCGCGTCGTGCAGCGGGATCGAATCGTCGGAAAGCGCCAGCGCAGCAGCCTTGAATCCCAGCTCATGCAGCAAGGCCACGCCTTCGACGGCCCATTCGCGCACGCCGCCGATGCGCGTCCACGGCACCTGGAACACCGTGCCCATGGACACGCGGGCGGCACGACGGTACAGCGGGTCGTGGCACGAAGGCGTGATCAGCACCGCATCGATGCCGAGCGCAGCGGCGGAGCGAAACACGGCGCCGATGTTCGTGTAGTTCGTGATGTCCTCCAGCACCGCAACGCGGCGCGCATCGGCCAACAGATCCTCCACCGACGGGAGCGGCGGACGCTCGAACGCCGCCAACGCCCCGCGCGTCACCTGGTAGCCGGTCAGCGCGTGAAACTGCTCGCGCGTTGCCACGAACGCTGGAAGTTCGGGATCGATCCGCAGCAGCCGATCGATCAGCGGCATCGTCTGGTCGAGCCAGCATTCTTCCACGAACAGCGAAACCGGACGCGCCCCGGCATCGAGCGCGCGCTCGATAACCTTGCGCGACTCCCCTATGAACAGGCCGCTTGCAAAGTCCGGACAATCCCGCAACTGCGCGTCGGTCATGCCGGAATACACCGCCAAGCGCGCGTCGTCCAAACCTTCCAAATGAATCAGCGGCATAGCTTCCCCTTTCAGTCGGCGAACATGGTACCACGCGAACGGAAGCGTCGAGCGTATGACGAATCCGCCCCATTGCAGACGCGCAGCCGCTCGCCGGTCGGCGATGCTCTATACTTTTCGCATGTAACGGGCACGGATTCAAAGGGGGCCTTATGGCCGCAACCGTCAAAACGCTTTTGGAACACCACGGCGAGCTGTACTGGGGCACGCGCCAAGCAAATCCGGGATACCACTACGGGCTGTCGCTCGATATCGGGGAAAACGGCGTTGCCGCGCAGGTGGTCTACGTGATGAGCGATCTCGATGAAAACGACAGCCCCGTCGTCACGCCCGAGATGCTCATGTCGTGCTATACCGTAGCCGATCTGGAAGCCAACGGCATCGTCCCGAGCGACCTCATGGACGAAGAAGACAACGACTCCGTCAAAGGCTGGTACTGCATCGAAGAGTCGTTCTTCCCCGAAAACCAGGTTGAAGCGCTGCAGGAAAGCAACGCTCAGCTTGACGGCTATCTGGACATCGTGCTGGACATCATGCTCATTTCGCCCGAAGAGGTAGCGGCGGGCATGCCGTCGCTCGACGACATCTCGTTTTTCGACCTTCTGAGCGAGCTTGAGGGAATCGCGGAGCGCATCGATTCCGGCGCGCTGGCGAAACCGCTGCCGTTCGGCTTCCGCCTTGTCGGCGACGCGCTGTTCGGCTGGGAATTCGCCGACGAAGAGGACTGGCGCTAACGCACAGGCAACGCGATCCCCGCAAAGGCGCGCCCTGCGCGGGGATCTTCGCAAAAAGCACCGGGGAGCGCGATCGAAACGCTTAGGCGCCCAGGCCGAAGAACGCGGCAACAAGACGCATGCCGTACAGCACCACGACTATCCCGCAAACCACATTCACCACGCGCAGCATGCCGTCGCTGAACCGGCTGCCCAACGCGTTCACGGCAAGGGCGATCCCCTGAAACCACACGAGCGACGCCGAGCACGCTCCAACCACGAACGCAACGCCTTCCGCACCGACGAACGTCGCGCGAAAGGCGCCCAGCATCAAGGCGCCGTCGATGAGCGCTTGCGGATTGCACCAGGTAACCACGAACGCCGCCGAAACGATCGACGCGAAGCCGGCTTCGCGTCCGAAGCGCGGAGCTTTTCTCGAAGCCCCGGAAGCCGCTTGTGCGGCGGGATCTTCGCGCTTCGCCGCGATGAGACGAACGCCTATCACAACCACCAGAAGGCCGCCGACCAGCTGAATTGCACGAGACAGGCCGGGCACTGCATCCATAAGCAAGCCGATACCGAAAAAACTCGCGAGCGTCAACGTCATGTCGAACAGCGTAACCGCAAGCGAAGTCGCAAGGGCGCGCCGTCGAGTGCCGGAAACCGCCGCATTGATCACGAACAGGTTCTGCATTCCAATTGGCGCCAAATACGCCAAGCCCATCGCAAAGCCCTGCAGCAAGACGGCAACCATGGCCCTATCCTTCCAGCCTGGAATCGTCTTCGAGCAACAACGCGCTGGTAGCGGCAATCCGCATACCCAGATCAGCAGCCGATTCGTCACGCAAATCCGCCAGATCGACCAGCGCGCGTTCAAGAAGCCCTCTCCACGCACCGGCTTCAAGGGACGCCCCCGGCGCAGAGGGCTCGTCGGTTTCCAGCAACAAACGCTCGCGGGGCACGGCCTGCGCATAAGCGCGCCCGCGCTTCGTGGCCAGCATGCGCGGGCCTACCGAAAAGAAGCAGCCGAGCCGTATCGCGCGCTGCAGATCATCGGACGAGCCCGAGAACCAATGGAACACGCATGCACTACCCTCTGTCGCGCGATGTCGTTCGAGCGCATCGAGGACCGCGCCCGCCGCGCGCACCGCATGAAGCGTTAGCACCTTGCCGCCCAGGTTGGCGCATGCAGAGACCACGCGATCGAACGCGCGCTCCTGCGCCTCGCGCGACGCACCGTGCCTTGCACCAAAGTCCAGTCCGATCTCGCCGACGAATCGGGTCGATCCCACCAGATGCTCGAACCGCTCCAGCGCCCGGTTCGCGCCGTCCGACTCGCCTTCGGCCACCCACCAGGGATGCAGGCCCAAGGCCACGCGCACGTTGCCGCACGCTGCCAACTCCTGCACGGCGCGCTCGTAGCCCTCGGGCGTCACCGTTGCCGAGAAGGCGCTCACGCCAAGCTCATCAAGGCCGGCTGCAAGCGAAGCCGCATTCGGTGCGAAGTCCACATGGCAGTGCATGTCGAAAAGGCGCATCGACGAAACGTCGCCGTCGATCGCCGAAGATGCCGTCCCCAAAATAGTCACCGACCGATTCCCGCCAGCTCGCGAAGCACCTCGCCCGCAATCATCTGCCCCATGATGGGCGGCACGTACGATGCGGTGCCCAGGTTCGATCGCTCGCGCCGCGCAGCTCCTTCGCGCACGGGCACCTCGACCGGCTGCTCGCATGAATACAGCACCCGCAGACTGCGAATGCCGCGCTTGCGACCTTCCTTGCGCATGATGCGGCACAGCGGGCAGTTCACCGTTTCGTACACGTCCGCCGCGCGAAAGCACTCGGGATGCAGCTTGTTCGCCGCTCCCATGCTGCTGATCAGGCGCATGCCCTCGCGGTCTGCATATTCAGCGATCGCCAGCTTCGTGGAAATGGTGTCGATCGCGTCCACCACGTAGTCGGCACGCGCGCCGAACTCGCCCAAAAGAGCGGGGACGTTTTCGGCTAGCACGAACGTATCCAGCACCTCTACCTGGGCGTTCGGGTTGATGTCGGCCACCATGGCGCGCACCACCTCCGTCTTCTTGCGCCCGATGGTGCTATGAAACGCAATGGCCTGACGATTGATGTTGCTCGCCTGCACCACATCGTGGTCGACCACGATCAAGCGCCCCACCCCGCCGCGTGCGAGCGCTTCGACGCAGTTCGATCCCACGCCGCCCAAGCCCAGCACCATGACGGTGGAGGCAGCCAGGCGCTCGACGCCTTCTCGGCCCATGATCAATTCGAGTTTCGATACGGCATCGTCTGCAGCGCTCATGGCAATCCTTTCTATCGGCGAACATGGTAGCATTGCGCAACTCCCAAACGAAGCAGAGGACGGAAGCTGGGCGCGAATCAGCGCTTTAGGACCGACGGCCCCGCCATGCGCTCGGGGCGCTTGCCTGCACGCCCGGACGCGTGCTACACTCGCACGGCAACGTTTCGCGGACGCCCCCATGCCAAGCGCCCGCCACTCCAAGGAGAGCGATACATGAAGTTCTAGCGATGCCCCAACCCCGACGTATCCCGGCGCCTGCACGGCGCTCGGCCCTGCGCGGACTCGCATCGCAGATCCATACGCTCGACCCAACGCCCTCGCGCCGCTCAGCGCGCCGGCGAACCCCCTACGCGAACATCCGCATGCAGGGCCTCCAAATCCACAGGAGGTCTTCATGGTTCTCACCTTGCACGATATCGGCTATGCCTACCCCGGGTCGCCCGCACCCGCCATCGAACACGTCTCGGCTACGTTCGCCGAAGGTTGGTGCGGCGTCATCGGCGACAACGGCTGCGGCAAGAGCACGCTCGCACGCATCGCATGCGGCCTGATCCAGCCCGACATCGGCAGCGTCTTTCCCCAGCGCACGACAACGTACTGCCCCCAAGACGCCGTCACCTCGCCCGATCTGCTGTACGACTTCGCATGCGATTTCTCTCGCCACGCAATCGCGCTGCGCGAGAATCTGGGCATTGAAGACGACATGCCCTGGCGCTTCGACGAACTTGGCTTTGGGGAGCGCAAGAAAATCCAAGTGGCCGTGGCGCTTTGGCAAGACCCCGACGTATTGGCGCTCGACGAGCCCACGAACCACGTGGACGCGCCTTGCCGCGCCGCCATTGCGCAAGCGCTCAAGGGCTATCGCGGCATCGGCATCCTCGTATCGCACGATCGCGAGCTATTGAACGCCCTGGTCGAACGCTGCCTCATGTTCGAAGGCGGAGCCTGGTCCATGCGCCCGGGAACCTACGACGAAGCGCGCACGCAGCATGAACGCGAGCGCGCCGAAGCCCTGGCCAAGCGGGCAACCGCCAAGCGAGAGGCCGAACGCCTGACAGCCGAAGCGAACGAGCGGGCCCAGCAAGCCGCGCGAACGGCCGCCCGGTTGAGCGCCCGGCACCTGGACAAGCACGATAGCGACGGAAGGGAGAAGCGTCGGCTTGCCGTATACTCCGGGCAGGACGGCAAGACCGGCGCGCTCGCGTCGAACATGGACGCACGCGCCGGACGGGCTCGACAGGAAGCGCAGGGCATCCGCACGGCGAAACGCTACAACGGGTCGCTCTGGCTGGAGTCGAAACCCCATCCGCGCGCAACGCTCCTGCTCATGGACGAACACGCCATCCCCTGCGGGCAGGGTCGGCTCGAGCTTCCGAAACTCGCCCTCGGAAACACCGACCACATCGGCATCTCCGGACCGAACGGTGCGGGCAAATCGACGCTCGTACGCCACCTGCTTCAACAGCTTCCCAACGACATCGCCGTCCTGACGATCCCGCAGGAAGTGTCGCCCGCCGAAGCAAGGCGCATAGCGAACGACCTGCTTTCAACCGACGAAGCCCGCATGGGACGCCTGCTCTCGATCGTCACCCAGCTCAACTCGAACGCAAAACGCATCCTGGCCGGGAGCGGAGTGAGTCCGGGGGAGCTGCGCAAATTGATGCTGGCCCAAGGCATGCTGGACGAGCCGGCGCTCATCGTGATGGACGAACCCACCAACCACCTGGACCTGCATTCGGCAGAAGCGCTCGAACGCGCGCTTGCGGCTTACCCCGGCGCGCTCGTTGCCGTATCGCACGACCAGGCGTTTCTGAACGCTTGCACCAGCACGTGCTGGCACGTGGAGGGAGGGCGCGTGAGCGTGCGATGATCGAGCCCTTCCCAAGCGCTCCACGAAGCGTAGGTTGCCCGCACGCGAAAGCAGCCCCATAATCGATGCAATCGAAACAGGGTCGTTGCAGACCGCCACAACCACCGAACGGAGCACTTCATGTCCACCTACATTACCGGCGACACCATCCGCAAGCTGCGCGAGCGAAAAGGATGCACGCAACGCGAGCTTGCCAGCCGCCTCGGCGTAACCGACAAAGCGGTTTCCAAATGGGAAACGGGAAAGGGGCTTCCCGACATCACGCTGGTCGAGCCTTTGAGCGCGGCGCTCGACGTGTCGGTGGCCGAGCTGCTTTCGGGAGAATGCGCCCACAACTCGAACCGCTGCGCCAACATGCTGCGCACGCGGTTCTACGTCTGCCCTCTGTGCGGCAACGTCGTCCATGCAACCGGCGAGGGCGCGTTCAGCTGCTGCGGCATCCTGCTCCCCGCCCTTGACGCCGAAGACGCAGACTCTGCCGACAGCGTCCATCGTCTGGAAATCGACGTGGTGGAACACGACTTCTACGTAACGATGGACCACCCCATGACGAAGCAGCATTTCGTCAGCTTCATCGCCTACGCCACAACGGACCGCCTGCACCTGCGCAAACTGTACCCGGAGCAAAACGCCGAGGCGCGCTTCCCCATCATGGGGTCGGGGACCGTCTACGCTTTTTGCAACCAACACGGCCTGTTCAAAGCGAAAGCCGCACGACCTAAGCCGTCACGCTAGCCGAACCGCCCGACGGGCTCGCAGGCGGTTGCGAGCTCGCCGGGGTGGTCGAACCTGCGGATGATCCCGAGCCGGAACTCGAGCCCGAGCCCGAACCCGCCGCAGAGCCCGAGCCAGACGACCCGGAACCGCCACCCGGCGTCGTTCCCGATCCCGAACCGCTGCCGCTGCCGGCCGACCCGCCAGCATCGCCGCCGGCGTCCGATCCCGATCCGCCCGACGTCCCCGATTCGGATCCGCCCGCGCCCGACGAACCGGAACCGGAACCGCCGCTCGTGCCAGAGCCGGCGCCGGAGTCCGAACCGCCGGAAGTCGACCCGCCCGTATTCGACGATCCCTCTTGAGCGCTTGAAGACCCCGATCCCGCCGAGGAACCGCCGTGTCCATCGGAGCTCTGCGAGCCGCCGTTCGCCGCCGAACCCGCTGACCCGGACTGGCCCTGCCCGACCGAGGCGCCGCCCACGTCCTGTGGCGCCTCCTGCTTCTGCACCGAAACGAGAGGCTCCGGCCGCGCGCCGAAACCTTCGCCCTGCGTGATCAGGTTGATCGCAAAAGCGGATACCAGCACCGCCACCATTGCGGAAACGGCGGAAACGGCAACGATCCTGCGCTGCGTCCTGCGCTTGCGCTCGCGATTGTCGCGAACCCGCTGCGCCGTCACATCGCCAAGAAGCGCAGCGTCCCCGATCCGAGGCGTGAGCGACCGACGCACGGTGGTCGGCCGCAGCACCGCCGTTTCACCGGCAGGCGGCAAAACGACGGTCGGCGCATCGCCCGAACCGCCATCGGGCACGTAGCCCGGCTCGCCCGGCTTCAACTCGCGCAGCTTTTCGGCCGAGGCGGTAAAGAACTTCTTGTACAGTTGCGACGCCACCGCCGAAACGATGGAGCCCACGCCCACGCCGATCACCGATCCGTAAATGCCTATTTGAGACGCCAGCAGCATGGAAGTAACGGCCGCAAGCGCACCAGCGGCCACCTGCGGCAACGACAGGTCGTCGAACAGCGTGCGCAGCGAACCGCCCTTCCCGGCGTTTTCATCACGTGCATTCCGCTCCATCGTGCGTCCTCCTTGCAAACTCCGGCGTTCGCCCATTCGTTTTCTCGTCTTCGAACATACCCCACTCATGTCGTATGCTTATGTGGTTCATCTAAACGTTATCAGCAAGCCACAGAACGTCCAATCCTCCACCGCGATGCAGTGGCCGCAAAGCTTGGACGGTCGAACGCGAACATGAAATGCGAGACTGTATGCACTTGAACCGATCAAAGCACTTCGATGTCCTGGTGATAGGTTGCGGCATAGCCGGAACCATGGCGGCGATCTCGGCAGCACGCGCGGGCGCGCGCACGGCAATCGCCTGTCTAGGGCCCTTGTTCTCGGGTTCGAGCTTCTACCCGGGCACCTGGGGCCTAGGACTCATCGGCCCCGAGTCGCCCTCCGACGAAGCCGATCTTGCAAGCTGCATTCTCGATGTGGGCTGCGGCATGGCCGACCCCGCGCTGGTCGCGTCGTTCGTCAGCGGCATCTCCGACGGAATCGAGCAGCTGGAAGCACTTGGCGTGACGCTCAAGAAGCCGCAAAATGCGCAGGAACGCGAGTTCATCCCTTGCTTCGATCGCAAGCACCGGCTGTGGCGCGGCATCGAACGCAACCCCTTCGAGCAGGCCGCAACCGCCGAGCTTGCGCGCTTGAACGTCGTCGCGCTTTCCCCTTGGGAACTAATCGACCTGGTCGTCCACGAAAAGGAGATCGCGGGCGCCGTGCTGTTCGACCATGCGGCGCAGTCGTTCGAGCTGGTCGCATGCGGTGCCGTCGTGCTGGCAACGGGCGGCTACGGCGGACTGTTCGAGCGTCGGCTCACAGCGGACGACGTGCAGGGAACCGCCCAAGCCCTTGCGCTGCACAGCGGCTGCACGCTTGTCAACCTGGAATTCATGCAGATGATGCCCGGCCTCGTCCGCCCGAAAAGCGGCATCGTGTTCAACGAGAAAACGTTTCGCTTCGCCCAGTTGCTCGACGCCGAGGGACGCGACGCGCTGCGCGAGGTCGAAAACGCTCGGCTTGCGTTGGAAGCGCGTTCGGGACACGGACCCTTCACGGCCCGGCTCGCATCGCGCGACGTGGATCTTGCGCTGGCGAACGCAGGTCCGAGCGGCCTGAACGTGCGCTACCGTCTTGACGGCGTCTCCCCGCTGCCCGAGTTCGTGCGCACGTACTTCGACTGGCTGGAGCGAGACCGCGACATCCGAATCGACGACGAATTGGCCATCGCCCCGTACGCCCATGCGGCGAACGGGGGCATCCTCATCGACGAGCATGCGGCAACCGGCGTTGACGGGCTTTACGCCTGCGGCGAGGCAACCGGCGGCATGCACGGCGCCGACCGCATCGGCGGCCTTTCAAGCGCGAACGGCATCGTGTTCGGCCTGCGAGCAGGAGCATCGGCGGCAGCCCGTGCCGCAAGGGCGAATCCGCGAAGCAGCCGCCCACCGCATGCTCGCGCCGCCTTTGAAGGAATCGGCATCGAGCGCAGCTCGGACATCCGAAAAGCGCTGAGGCGCATCATGACCGACAGCTGCATGATCGCAAGAAGCGAGCGCGGCTTGAGCGCAGCCCGGGAAGCCTTGGAGAACTTGACCGCGCAAGCCGAATCCGCAAAACGCCGAACCGAAGACCCGCGCCAGGTTGCGGGAGCGGCGCGCATCACGGCCCAGCTGACGCTTGCGCGATCCATCGTGGAAGCGGCGCGCACGCGCACCGAAAGCCGCGGGGCGCACTATCGCCTCGACTTCCCCGCCTCGGATCCCGCCCAAGCGCGGCCGCTTGCCGTCAGCCTGGGAAGAAACGGCAGCCCCGTAGCGCGGCCGCTGCACCAACGCCGCTGAAGCCGCATCACGAACGTACTGCCGGGATCATCGCCAGGTCGGCCAACGTCACGCCGTCGACATAGTCCTCGATCGTCTTGTCAAGACCGGCCCAGAAGCGAACGGTGGTGCACTCCGACAAGCGCGGACATCGATCGTCACCGTCAAGGCCCATGCACGCCACCGGAGCCGTGCTGCCTTCCACCACGCGCAGCACGTCCCCGGCCCTGATGGCGGCAGGATCGCTTGCCAATACGTAGCCGCCTCCCTTTCCGCGGACGCTGCGAAGCAGCCCCGCCTGAACAAGCGGGCGAGCAAGCTGCTCAAGGTACTTGAACGAGATATCCTCCCGCTCGGCAACCTCGCGCAGGGCAACCTTCGCGCCGTCGCCCGCCTGAGCTACGTACACCATAAGCCGCAAAGCATAGCGACCCTTTGTCGATACGAGCATTGAAACTCCTTCCCTCTACGCCGCACGAACTCCGGCGGAATCAGCGCACCGGCCACCTGCCGGGCACCGAACGTTTTGCATAAATTCTATCAACTTTCTAGGATTACTGCTTGACTTTTCACAGTATCGGATTATTTTAATCCTAGTAAAGCTATATGATTAAATCACGACGAGAGATTTCGGGCAATGCACCTACCAAGACAGGCCACCCGCCCCGAAAACGAAAGGAACGTTCGTATGACCGAAAAGAGCACGCTCCTGTCCGTACAGGGGCTTACCGCCTCAGCCAACGAAACAGTTATTCTCGATGCCATACATTTGGATATCGGATCAGGTGAAACCCACGTCATCATGGGTCCGAACGGCGCCGGCAAGTCAACGCTCGGCCACGTTGTCATGGGCAGTCCCGTCTACACGGTCGAAAGCGGAACGGTGGAATTCGACGGCCAGGACATCACCGACCTCGCCCCGGACAAGCGCTCGCGCGCGGGGCTGTTCCTGAGCTTTCAGGCGCCGGTCGAGATACCGGGCGTCCCCGTTTCCAGTTTCCTGCGCGCCACCACGGCGGGTCGCGAAGGGCTCGATATGAAGGGCAAGCTGTTCCGCAAGCACGTGCGCGACCTTGCGCAAGAGCTGGACATGGATCCCGCCTACCTCGACCGAGAGCTGGGCGTGGGCTTCTCCGGCGGCGAGAAGAAGAAGCTCGAGATGTTGCAGCTTTTGCTGCTGCGTCCGAAATTGGCCATTCTGGACGAAACGGACTCCGGCCTTGACGTCGATGCCTTGGGCGTGGTCTCGCGAGGCATCGATGCGTACCGTCGCTCGTGCGAGGGCACGCTGGCCATCATCACCCACAACACTCGCATCCTGGAGCGGTTGGACATCGACCGCGTCCACGTGCTGGTGCGCGGACGCATCGTCGAAAGCGGGGACGCGTCGCTCATCCGCGAGATAGACTCCCACGGTTTCGAGCGCTTCGAGCTCATGGATCAGGCCAACAATGCTCCCGTCGATGTGGCAAGCACCGGTTGCGATGCGCAGCATGGCTGCACCGCAACCGCGTAGGGAGGAAGCCATGACGAAGCAACGGACGCACGTCGACGACATCGACCGCAGCCTCTACGATTTCGCAAACGACGAAACCGGCATCGAGCGCCTTGATGCGGGCCTTACACCGTCCATCGTGCGCGAGATCTCCGAACGCAAGAACGAGCCCGCATGGATGCTGGACTTTCGCCTGCAATCCCTCGATACGTACCATCGCATGAAAAACCCTGACTGGGGACCCGGGCTGGACGGCCTTGACATGGACGACATCGCCACGTACGTAAAGCCCCGCACGGAAATGCAAAGCGACTGGGACAGCCTTCCCGACGACGTCAAAAACACGTTCGACCGCCTGGGAATACCCGAAGCGGAGCGCGAGTACCTTGCCGGCGTGGGAGCGCAATACGATTCCGAGCTGGTCTACCACAGCATGCAAGACACCGCGGCCGGTATGGGCATCGTCTACTCCGGCATAGAAGAGGCGCTGTTGAATCCGGATTGGGAGCCGCTCATCAAGGAAAAATTCATGACGCTCATCCCGCCCACCGATCACAAGTTCGCCGCGCTGCATGGCGCAGTATGGAGCGGCGGATCGTTCGTCTACGTTCCGAAGGGCGTGAAGCTCGACTTCCCCCTGCAAAGCTACTTCCGCTTGAACGCGAAGGGAGCCGGCCAGTTCGAGCACACGCTCATCATCGTGGAAGACGGTGCTGACCTGCACTTTATCGAGGGCTGTTCCGCCCCGAAGTACAACGTGGCCAACCTGCACGCCGGCGCGGTGGAGCTGTTCGTCGGCAAGAACGCGCGCCTGCGCTATTCGACCATCGAGAACTGGTCGAAGAACATGTACAACCTCAACACCAAGCGCGCCCGCGTAGACGAAGGCGGATCCGTGGAATGGATCAGCGGATCCTTCGGCAGCCACGTGGGCTACCTCTATCCCATGTCCATCCTTGCCGGGCGGAAAAGCACCTGCACGTTCACCGGCATCACCTTCGCCGGAGCGGGGCAGAACCTCGACACGGGCTGCAAAGTGGTGCTTGCCGCGCCCGACACGTCCGCGTCCATTGAAACGAAATCCATCTCGAAAGGCGGCGGCATCTCGACGTTCAGGTCGTCCATCGTAGCTACCGAAGCGGCGAAGGGATCCGCAGCCAGCGTGTCGTGCCAGTCGCTCATGCTCGACGACCTCAGCCGCTCGGACACCATCCCGGCCATGGACATCCGCTGCAAGCACGTGGACATCGGCCACGAGGCCACCATCGGCCGCATCGGAGACGACAAGGTCTTCTACCTGATGAGCCGCGGCGTATCCGAGGAAGAGGCGCGCACGATGATCGTGAACGGCTTCGCCGACCCCGTGTCGAAGGAGCTGCCCCTTGAGTACGCCGTGGAAATGAACAACCTGATCAAGCTTGAAATGGAAGGGGCCATCGGATAATGGAAACCCTCACGATAGAACACGCGAACGCCATGCCCGCCCCCACGTGGCACAGGCTTCGCATGAACGATGCGGACATCGAGCTGCCCGCCAACTTGAAGCATGCGCGCTGCGTGGAGACGCTTGCGCCGTCGTCGCTCGTCGGCAAGGCGAACGCGTTCGACCATGCGCTCGAACGCGCCCAGGCAGCGCTCGACGAAAGGACGCCCGCGTCGGAAGCCGAGCCTCGAGCCATCGTCGCGGCAGCCTGCGGCACGACCGACCCCGCCGACCTGGACGTTCCCGCGCTTACCCCCTTTCAGCAGGTCGCCGCTGAAAGAGAACTTGAAAACAGCATGGTTGAGGCGTTTGAAACGGGCATGGGCCGTCAAGCACGGGAATATCTTGAATTCGCGGCAGGAGAGCCCATCGTGCTGGCCACAAGTCCTGGGGAAACCGCGCGCGCATCCATTCGCATCGAAGGCGTTGACGGCGCGGTCAACGCAGCCGCCATCGACCTGGTCGCGGCGCCGAACTCGTCGCTTGCGCTTACCGTCACGATGGACTCCCCCCGTGCGGGCGAAGGCGTGGTCGGGACGCGCATCCGCGCGTTCGTCGGCGAAAACGCCCGCATCGACCTTGTTTGCACGCAAACGCTCGACGACTCCTGGACGGCGCTCGACGACACCGGCATCGTGCTCGACCGAAACGCCCGCATGACCGTGCGCCACGTCGTGCTGGGCGCGGGCCGCAGCTACACGGGCCTCGCAGCCGACCTGCGAGGAGACGACGCGCGCCTGGATGCGGACACGCGCTACCTGGGACACGCCCAAGAGCAGCGAGACTTCAACTACGTGGCGCATCAGCGGGGCCGACGCACCACCTGCGCCTTCAACGCCAACGGCGTGCTGGCCGGAGCGTCCTCGAAAACGCTGCGCGGGACCATCGAGCTTGTGCACGGATGCAAGGGGTCCGAAGGGTCCGAGCAGGAAACCGTGCTTCTTGCCGACGAGCGCGTGGAGAATCGCACGGTGCCCGTGATCCTCTGCAACGAAGACGACGTAGCCGGAAACCACGGTGCCACGATCGGGCACGTACGCCCGGAGCAGCTGTTCTACCTGGCCAGCCGAGGGGTGTCCCCCGACGCAGCCGAGCGTCTGTTCGTCACCGCCACGTTCGAAGAGGCGGCGCTCAGCGCCAAGGACGACCAAGCGCGCGCCGCCGTAACCCGCCTAGCCACTGCGCGCGGAATCGTTTTCGAGGAGGCAACCGCATGAGCGTCGACATCGCCGCCAATCCGTACCGCAAGGACTTTCCGCTGCTCGAGGCAAACCCGAGCCTGGCGTTTCTGGACAGCGCCGCCACGGCGCAGCGGCCCGCTGCGGTTCTGGACGCCCAACGCGCATTCTACGAGACCATGAACGCGAATGCCCTGCGCGGCCTCTACCGGCTTTCAGTGGACGCCACCCAGGCCATCGACCAGGCTCGTGCGAGCATCGCGCGCTTCATCGGCTCGCACGATGCGCGCGAGCTGGTGTTTTGCCGAAACGCCAGCGAAGCGCTCAACCTGGTCGCAAAGGCTTTCGCACCCACGGTGCTCGAGCCGGGCGACGAAGTGTGCGTCACCATCATGGAGCACCATTCGAACCTCGTCCCGTGGCAGCAAGCATGCCGCAAAGCAGGGGCCAGCCTCGTGTACCTGTACCCCAACGAAAACGGCGTGATCACGGACCAGGAGCTGGATGCCAAAATAGGGCCGAAGACCAAGATCGTGGCTGCCGCGCACGTATCGAACGTTCTCGGCATCGAGAACCCTCTGGCGGCCATGGCCGAGCGCGTCCACGCTCAGGAGGGCTACCTGGTGGTCGACGGCGCCCAGTCGGTGCCCCACATGCCTGTGGACGTGCACGCGATTGGCTGCGACTTCTTCGCGTTCTCGGCGCATAAAGCGTTCGGACCCTTTGGCGTGGGCATGCTCTGGGGCAGCCTGGATCTGCTTGAAGAGATGCCTCCGTTTCTCACGGGCGGCGAGATGATCTCGTCGGTCACGCAGATCGATGCCGTCTGGGCTCCCGTGCCCGAAAAGTTCGAAGCGGGCACGCAGGACGCCGCGGGCATCGCCGCATCCGCTGCGGGCATCGCGTACATCGAGAGCATCGGCTGGGATGCCGTGCAAGCGCGCGAGCAGGCGCTCGTGCGCGCATGCATGGATCGTTTGGCAAAGCTTCCCTACGTCCGCGTTCTCGGTCACCCCGACCCGGCGCAGCATCATGGCGCCATCAGCTTCAACGTAGACGGCATACACCCGCACGACGTGGCCAGCATCCTCGACGAGCACAACGTTGCGATCCGTGCTGGTCAACATTGCGCGCAGCCGCTGCTGACATGGCTGGGAGAAGAGTCGTGCTGCCGAGCCTCGTTGGCGCTCTACAACGACGAAAGCGACATCGAGGCGCTGATCGCCGGGCTGGAAACCGTATGGAGGACTTTCAATGGCTAGCATCTACACCGCAGCGCTCATGGAGCACAACGCGCACCCCGACTACAAGTACCAAATGGACGAGCCCACGTGCACGCACGACGGCGTGAACCCCAGCTGCGGCGACGAGCTGACGCTGGCGCTGCGCCTAAACGGAGACGTGATCGAAGAAGCCGCCTTCACCGGCCACGGCTGCGCCGTGAGCCAGGCGGCAGCCGACATGATGGCCGACCTGATCACCGGCGAAACCATCGCCGAAGCGCAGCGCCTTTCCAGCCTCTACCTGGACATGATCAAGGGTCGCCCGCTCACCGACGAGGAGCGCGCCGACCTCGACGAGGCCGCCGAGCTCGAGTCCATCGCCCGCATGCCCGCCCGCGTCAAGTGCGCCGAACTCGCCTGGCGCACGCTGGAGAAGCTGCTCGAGCAGGAAACGGAGGCAGGACGCAAGGCGCAGTGACGTCGAAACGACAGCGCGCACTCGTTCCACCACTGCACGGGTCGTGCGGATGCTTTTGGCAAAGAAGGGGCGCCTCCGTCAGACGGGGGCGCCCCTTTCATGCCGCTACTCGGCATAGTCGTGGAGCACAGCCTCGATGTTGTTGCCCTCGAGGTCGTAGACGAACGCCGCATAGTAGCCAGGATGATAGTCGCGGAGACCGAACGCGCCGTTATCGGCGCCACCAGCGTGAAGCCACAACCGACTCTACACAGCACCCTCTCCGATTTCGTCATCGCGCTCCGCCAGGCAGCGCTCCAGCATCCTCTCGATTTCGCCTACGTCGCGCTCCCTACCCCTGCTGTCGGTTGGCAACCTGAGCAGCGGGAGCCCGCACCGCTTGAGAATCGCATCCTTCATCCGATCCCGTTTGTACTGCTTTGTACCTTCCTTGTGGAATCGCCAGGCATCGACCTCGACGGCCAACAAAGGACGCTTGTTCATCTCGCGGAAGAAGAGGAAATCCACGTGCGTGCGCGGATCCCTCACGTACCTCTCCTCGAGCGGCGAAAGGGAGATGCCCTCGCCTACCAACGTGGACAACCCCACATGGCACCGGAACGACACCCGCGCGAAACGACCCGTTGCGAGCATATCCTCCAAAGCCGTCGCCATGAGGTTCTCGGAATCGTAGCGGGAGACACGCGGATACTTGCCCAAATACCTCGCTCGCTCTTCGGCGTATTCCTTGTACAGCAGGTCGAACACGGACCTGATGTTGCTCTGGACGATTTTGAACCCGTTGTACTCGATATAGCGTGCAAGCTCCTCGATGTCGTTGTCCTTACGTCCGCGAGGATTCTGCGACGCGACGACGCGAAGTTTCTTGACCGCACGAGAAACCGCGACGTTGACCATTTGGGGGTCGCCGACGAAGGCTCCAATGTTGTTTTCGACAGTGGAGAGTATGATGGCGTCGTTCTCGCGTCCTTGGAACTTATGAACCGTCGCCACGGAAACGCCTTCGGGGACCGCCTTTTTCAGCTCGCACACCTGGGGGTTGAACGGCGCGATCACGCCGATGCCCCGAATCTCCGAATCGACCAGCTCGGGAATGATCTCGTCGCACACCACAGAGACTTGGCGCATGTTCCTGCGCCCTCGCTCGTGGTTGCCTGGCACGGTGCGATGGAAGGAGAGCACGTCCCGCTCGCCCTCGTCCTTCGTCATAATGACAAGATCGTCGTCGTAGTACATCTTGTTGCAGAAGCCGATAATTCGAGGATGACAGCGATAGTGCTCTTTGAGCAAAGTCGGCTCCAATGCAGGCCAAAGGCCGAGAACCGACGTGAGCATGCTATGCTTCGCATAGCGGTAGCAATCCGGGACGCGATATTTATCGGCAATACGGTCGGTTTCGTCCGCGCGCTCCCTCTTCACCACATTGGCAAGCTGCTTATGATCGCCGACAACGACCACGTTTTTAGCGCATGCGAAAGCCAAAGCTCCAGCCGCCACGCTTATCTGGGAAGACTCGTCCATGAGAACGCTGTCGTACCTGAAGCCTGGACCGAGGGAAGTCGTGATCGAATGCGTGGTGCTCAACACCACCGGATACTCCTCCGCGAACGCCGCTGATCCGCTCCGCAAGCTCCTTAGCTCGAACGTCCTACGATCCCGATTCGGCGAGTAACGCTTTGCAAGCTGGGCTTTGAACGCCCGCATGGACTTCTCCTCGATAGTCGCCATGTTCGCCTCGAAGTCGTACGACCTTTCCTTTAGGAGGCGAGCCTCGTCCCTCAACTCTCTGAGTTTCGCCCGATAGAACGCGTCTTGCAGCAAAGGCACAACGAGGAAGTCGTCGCGCTCGATCGCATCGAGGTAGAACCCGCCGAAGAAGGCCCTGACGTAGGCGCGGTACAGAAAACCAACGGAGCGGCCCTCCTCGACGCGTCGACCTTCCCGCACCCAAAAACGCAAGATGTTTCGTGAAGTCCGTCCGAAGCGCGGATCATGAGGCTCGACTGCTCCCTTGCCAAGGCTCTCCGCATAGTCCTTGAAGTACTCGTATTCTCTTTCGTACGCGATTATCGATGCCTCGATTTCGGCGAGGCGCCCGCGATCTTCGAGAGCTCGCCCCAATCCGCTCACCAGCTCTCTCACCTCGGCGATAAGTCTTGCACCTTCAAGCCTCACCGCCCCGAATAGGAGGCGGACGAGAATCGCCGCCGGACACCAGACGATCAACAGCACCAAGCCCGTCGACAAAACCATCGCGGCGGATGTCGGGCCCATGACGCCGGCGAGAACCCCAACGATCCCGATCATCGGCGAGCCATCGCAGAACGCCGCGACCACCACTGCGCACAATAATATGCACAACGCCTGATCGACGCCGAAAACGGCCAGCGACGAGCCGATTCGCTTCTCGAGTCGAGCCTTGCCGAAATCTATGAGCGCATGAGATATCGACAAGATGAGCCAAGCAAGGACGATACCGTCAAGCGGAAGCGTTACGGAAACGAAAAACGCCATGCACAGCGCATAGCATCCGCAATGAAAATATAGCAGCAAGATATATTGCTTTTACTAGTACCAATGTTTTTTTTGCTAATATCAAATAGCAACAAAAAACATTGCCGTTGCACGTTAGCGCGCAATGGACGAACCAGATGTCTGGGAGAGTCGCGAACCGCGGAGCCGTAACGCGGCATTTCAAGATATTGTCGCCCGAAACGGACGGTTTTCGGCTCGATTCCGTCCGTTTCGGGCGACAATGCATCTCACAACAAGAAGGGTCCGCCGCAGGTCGTTCGAACCTGCGGCGGACCCTTCTTGCTGCATCGTCGCCGAACGCTAGAAATCGAACATCGCCGTCGAGAGGTAGCGCTCGCCTGTATCGGGAAGGATCACCACGATGGTCTTCCCCTCGTTTTCCGGGCGGCGCGCCAGCTCGGTGGCGGCGGCCACGGCCGCTCCCGAAGAAATGCCCACGAGCAGGCCTTCCTTCGCCGCCAGCTCGCGCCCCGCCGCGAAAGCGTCCTCGTCGGCCACGGTGATCACCTCGTCGTACACCTCGGTGTCCAGCGTGTCGGGCACGAAGCCCGCGCCGATGCCCTGGATCTTGTGCGCGCCCGCGCGTCCCTCGGACAGCACCGGCGAAGTCGCAGGCTCCACGGCAACTACGCGAACGTTCGGGTTCATGCGCTTCAGGTACGCGCCCGTGCCGCTCACCGTGCCGCCCGTGCCCACGCCCGCCACGAAGATGTCCACATCGCCGCCGGCAGCTTCCCAGATTTCCGGCCCCGTGGTGGCCTCGTGCACCGCCGGGTTCGCCGGATTCACGAACTGGCCGGGAATGAACGAATTGGGAATCTCGGCCGCCAGCTCGTCGGCGCGCGCGATGGCGCCCTTCATGCCCTGCGCGCCCTCGGTCAGCACGAGTTCCGCACCGTATGCCTTCATGAGGTTGCGGCGCTCGACCGACATCGTTTCCGGCATGGTGATGATAAGGCGCATGCCGCGCGCAGCGGCGATAGCAGCCAAACCGATGCCGGTGTTTCCCGACGTAGGCTCGATGAGCACGGTGTCCTGGTCGATAAGCCCATCGGCCAACGCCTGGTCGATCATGGCCTTCGCGATGCGGTCCTTCACCGACCCGCCCGGATTGAACGATTCAACCTTGCCGACGATCTTCGCCTTCAGGTTGTGGTTGCGCTCGTAATTCGTCAGCTCCACCAGCGGCGTAGCGCCGATCAGCTCCGACACGCTCTTGTAAACCGTCATATCTCGCCCGCTTTCTCATCTGCGCCCGGCAAGCTCCCGGCCGACAATCGGCCTCAACCCCAGGCTTCCCTTGTGTCGCAGTAAATCCTACTTTCTTTATAGGTTTTAGTCAAGAACCCCTTCCGGCAAAATCTCGAATCCCTCGGCATCCAACTCCGGCGCGCCCTCGGCACGTCGCCGGGCAACCAGCCGCTTCGCTGCAGGAATGGACGCCAGCAGCGCCGCTCCCATGACGACGCTCGCCACGATGACCATGATCCACACCGGCGCGAACGACAGGTAGGCGTCGAACATCACGCCCGACACCACCGCTCCCACCGCGGCGCCCAAAAGCTCGAACGCCGTGACAATGCCCGTCACCGTGCCAAGATCCTTCTTGCCGTACTCCTTCACCACCATGATAGGCGGCGCCACCGTGCCCATGCAGGTGGCGAACCCGAAGAACAAGCAGGCCAAAATCGGGCCCCAGTCGGTAGCGGGAAACAGAAGCATGACACCGGCCAAAACCGACGTGATCGTGCCGAGGATCGTACCCGTGCGCATGCCCCATCGATCGTAGATGGCGCCGAGCGCCACCTTCGCCACGATGACCACCGCCAGGTAGAACGACCATACGCTGCCGGCCCACAGGGTCGAATGGCCGCCGGTGACCACTTCGGTGCCCCCTACGGTCACGCTCGTCATGTTCGCAATGGAGTTCGTGATGATGCAGCCGTTCGTGATGCCCATGGCCACGAACCCGATCACCAGCAACCAGAACGCCGAGCTCGAGCGCAAGGTCTTCCATCCCACCGAAACGTTAACGGGAACGTCGGGCGAGCGATCTTCCTTCACCTCCTCGACCTGGCCCGCGCCGTAAGGGACCATGCCCTTGTCGCTCGGGCGCGTGCTGAACGTCGCCAGCACAAGCGGCAGCGCAGCCACGAAGCACACCACGGCCAGCAGTAGAAACGTCGCACGCCAGCCCGACGCCTCGATCATGGCGCTCGTAGCCGGGGAGAGCACCACCCCGCCAAGACCCGATCCTGAAAGCGCGATGGACACTGCCAAGCCGCGCTTGAGCGTGAACCAGTTCGAGATGACCACCGAAACCAGTAGGCGCGTGCCCGCGACCACCACCATGCCAGCCACCACGCACAGCGCGTACAACTGCCAGGCGGCCGTGATGAACGAGAGTCCCACCAGCACAAGAGAGCTGGTCAGCACCGTCACCGTACCCAGCACGCGCGCCGAGCACGTATCGGTAAGCCGCCCGATCACCAGCGACGCGAACACCGCAACCACCGTGGTGATGGAAACGCCCGTGTTGAATTGCCCCACCGTCAACCCTAGGTCGCGCACGATATGCGTCTGGAACAACGGGATGCAGTTCACGAACACCGTGTAACACGTCGCCATGATCAGCAGGCCGCCCGCAACGATCCACCACCCGTAGAAGATCTTCCCCTCGCTCGACCCCTTTTCAGCCATGCTTCCTCATTTCCCCAGCTTATCCAAATGCCGAATGAACTCGATGTAGAACCCCACTCCGCGCTTGAACGCGTCCACGTCCAAATTCTCGTCTTGCCCGTGAATACGCGTGCGCTGATCGCCCTTGAACAAGATGCCCGCGAACCGGTACGTGCGCGGGCACGCGCGGGCAAAATGACGCGCATCGCTGCAGCTGGTTTGCACGTACGGCGCGATGCCCGCCTCGGGATAGACCGCGTGAATCACGCGACGCAGATAGTCGAACGCCGGGTCGTCCTCAAACGGCGAGACCGGAGACGGCTCGCTGACCTCGAACAGCTCGTACGCGGTATCCTCGTCGAAGCGCTGCTTGATGCGAGAAAACGCATCGTCGACGGTCTCGCCGGGATCGACGCGCACGTTAACGGTGGCTTTCGCCTGCTTGGAAATCACGTTGTGCGCCTTCGATCCCTCAAGCTGCGTGAGCGCGTACGTGGTGCGAACCATGGCGGCCGTTTCGGGGTCGCGCTGCATGATGCGAACCACTAAAGGCCGAAACAGCCACAAGTTGCCGAACACCAAGCGCAGGCCGAAGCCGCCGCGCGCGGCCAGCTCCTTGAGCATGGCCGCCACCGGATCGGACAGGCGCGACGCGGGAGGATTCTGCTGCAATCCGTCCAACCCCGCCACCAGCTTCGCCGCGGCGTCTTCAAGCGAAGGGGTTGCCGCATGGCCCCCTGCGGAGCTCGTGGTGACGCGCGCGTTGAAAATACCCTTTTCCGCCACGCCCACAACGGCGAATTGGCCGCTCACGCCTAGCGGAGGGTTGTCGATAACCGCCCCGCCTTCGTCAAGCACCAGGTAAGGAACTCGCCCGATGCCCTTCAGGTACTCGACCATGCGCGGAGCCGTGTCGCCGCCGTCCTCTTCGGTGTTCGACGAGAAGAAGTAGATGTCGCGCGGAGGAACGTATCCTTCCGAAAGCAGTTGCTCGGCCGCCTCAAGAAGCCCGGCCCAGATGCACTTCGTATCCACTGCGCCGCGCGCATAGATCTTCCCGTCCGCAATGTCGGCGGCGAACGGATCATGCGACCATCCATGCGGGTCGGCCTCCACCACGTCGTGGTGCGCCATGAGCACCACCGGGGCAAGCGCGCGATCGGATCCTTTCCAAAGAAGCGAGATGCCGTATCCGTCGATCATTTCAAGATCCATAGACGCGAACACGCGCGGATACAATCGGCGCAGCTTGGGCACGAACTCGTCGAAAGCGCTGTGGTCGGCCTCGGGGTTGCCCGCACCCCACACGGTAGCGCTGCGAAGCATTTCGCGAAAACGCTCGACAGCCTCATCCGATCCCATCGCCTGACTCTCCGGCAACGGATCGGAAACGGGCGTCGGCCTAAGCCTTACGGCATTCACCGTCAATACGACTGCGAACAGCGCGACAATCGCAACAGCAAAAACGAACACGGTCATATACGAACCCTTCTCTGCGGCACCATGCGGCCATTATAGACCCAACTGCTATAATCCCCCGCAAGGGGAAGGGGATCGGATGGCGCTCATCGACAGGGTTCACGGAACAGCGGGCATCAAAATCATCGTAGGATCGGCGTTTCTTTGGGCCTGGCTCGACGCGCTGTTCATGAGCGCGTTCTTCACGGCGCCCGACACGAAAGGGCTCACGGCCGAGTTGGCCGCCGTGGCCGTGTTCGGCTTCAGCGCATTCGGATACGCAGCAGCCCTCAAGAAACCGGCCGCGATCAACAAGCTCATCGCCGGGAAGCGTTTGCCTCTGATCGCAGCCTTGTTAGGAACCGCAGGTTCTTTGCTGCTCGTGTTTTCGGGCTTCGGATTCGGTTGGATGCCGCTTGCCATCGGAAGCGCGCTCGTCGCCCTGTTCGTCGCCGTGTTCCAGATCGGATGGGGTGCCGCGTACTGCCAAGAAGGGACCCGCACCGCCACGCCCTACGTCGCCGGCGCCTTCGCATGCGCCGTCGTCATCGACACGCCCATGCTCTTCATGATTCCGGAAGCGTCTGCGGTGTTCTTCTCGCTGTTGCCCCTTATTTCGGGCCTGACCTTCACCACGGTGCCGCCCGACCAGCGAACCTATCGCCGAACCACGGAAAGCTCGGTCCCCGCGAGGCGCGGCGTGCGTGCCCACCTGAAAACCCACCTGGGAATCTCGATGATGCTCCTGTGCGCCGCGGCGCTCGTGCTGACCAGCTTCGGGTACTTGCAGCACCTCGTTTCCTTCTCGTCCGTCGCCAGCAACGGATCGCCCGGCGGCGTGATCGTGCAAGTGGCCCGCGGCATAGCCGCCATCCTCATGTTCGGCATCGTCTGCATCGCCCCGCAGCGAGCGAGCGCCGTTTATCGCGTGGGGCTGCTGGCAATGATCGCCGGATTCATGATGATGTCGTTTCTGTTCGGCTCCGAGTTGTTCTGGATTGCGGGAGCGGTCATCATCAGCGGCTACACCGCCTTCGATCTGCTGGTATGGGTCGTTTTCTCCCAGATTGCCCACACGCAGTCCCGCGATCCGCTCAAAACCGTCGCCGCCGTGCGATTGCTTGCGGTCATCTGCTACGTCGTGGGCGCCCTTGCGGGCATCCTTTTGGTGGGCAACGACCAATCCACGCACGCGTTCGTCTTCCAGGAAACCACGGCCATCGGCTATCTGGTGGTCATCGCAACCGTGCTGCTGCTCAGCAGCGAGGACATCTGGATGCTGTTCGGCTACACTGCACGCGCAGGGTCGGCCAATCAGGAAGGACTGGGGCAGGAGGAACGCCTTGCCGCATGGTTCGACCGTATTGGCCTTACCGCGCGCGAGCGCGACATCGCGTCGCTTCTGGCCGCCGGTCGCACCCAACCCTGGATCGCCGACTGCTTGAGCATATCCGAGAACACGGTGGGAACCCACGTGCGCCACATCTACCAGAAAGCGGACGTCCACAATCGCCAAGAGTTTATCGACCGCGCCATTTCACCTGATCATCCAGCATCACCTGAATCACGTGACCGCGACTCAAGCGTCACGGATGTCACCTGATATTCCAAAATACGGGCATTCGGGCGTTGCGCGGCGCAACCCCTATCCCCCATCTTGAAGCCACGCGAACGAACTCGCGTGCCGCGCTTCTTCGCATCGGCGAGGAGCGCGGGAGGGATTGAAAGGGAAGGGGAATTCCATGGAAATCAATCGCAGGAACTTCTTGAAGGGCGCGCTCGTCACCGGCGCCGCAGCAGCGGCCGCCGTTGCGCTGCCGGCGTGCAGCCCCGCCGCTCCGTCCGACTCGTCGGCCGACGCAAGCGGCTCGGCTCAAAGCGGCGCAGGCGCGAAGCATACGTGGGAAGTCGCTCCCGAGCCCATCGCCGACATCGCCGAGACGCAGGACTTCGACGTAGTCATCGTGGGCGCCGGCCTCGCAGGCGTCAACGCTGCGGAAGCGGCAGCGCGCAACGGCGCCAAAACGGTGGTCATCGAACGCAACACCGGCATCTCCATCCGCGGCGTGGACGTAGGCCACATCGGCAACAAGTACCACAAGTCGAACGGCTTCGACCTGGATCCGCGCGTGGCCACGCGCTACCTGCACCACGCGTCTCACCAGACCACGAACTACGACCTCATCTACGTATGGGCCTCGCGCTCCGGCAAGGTGTTCGACTACATCGAGGAGCTGGGCGCAGCGAACGGCGTGAGCATGGTGCCCGCGCTTTCCGGTACCGCCAAGTACGGCAACTGGTCCAAGCTTTCCGACAACTGGCGCGTCTACCCCGATGCCGTGTCGTTTGTGCGCGGCGGCGAAACGTACGACATGCGCGACGACGGGCAGCCCGTCAACATCACGTTGGGCGAGCTGGTATACGATTCCGCCAAGAAGAACGGCGCCGAGTTCGTGTTCGAAGCGCGCGCCGAGCAGTTGGTGGGCAATGCGCAAAGCGGCATCACGGGCGTTGTCGCAACCACGAAAGACGGCAAGCACGTGCAGTACAACGCCAAGAACGGCGTCATCCTGGCCACGGGCGACATCGGAGGCAACCAGGAGATGGTAGACGTGTTCTGCCCCATCTCGAACCGCTCGGACGCGAACGTGTACGCCCCCGCCGGCTTTAACAACGGCGACGGCATCCTCATGGGATGCTGGGCGGGCGCGGCCATGTCGAAAAGCCCCGCTGCGCCGATGATTCACCAGTTCACGCTCGACACGCTTGAGTTCAACCTCACGTCCTTCATCATGAGCTGGCTTGCGGTCAACGCCAACGGCGAGCGCTACGGCGCCGAGATGCCCTTCGAGCCCATGTTGACCAACGCCCGCATGAACACGCCCGGCAACGTTGCCTGGTCCGTCTTCGACAGCGACTACGAGACGTACGTCATGCAGCAGCAGCCCGAGCGCTTCGATCGCTTCACCGACGGCCTGGACGCCGTCATGGAAAAGTGGCTGGGCAACGGCAAGCTCATCAAGGCCGACACGCTCGACGATCTGGCGAAGCAGCTCGACATCCCGGCGGACGCGTTCAAAGCCACCGTGGAACGCTACAACAGCATGGCCGAAGCCGGCGAGGACATCGACTTCGACGTGCCTGCGCAGTGGCTCGCACCGGTCAAGACCCCGCCGTTCTACGCGACGAAGAACGTGTGCAGCACGCTGACCATCCCGTTCGGCCTGCACGTGAACGCCGACTCCCAGGTGCTCACGGCGGAAGACCAGCCGATCGACGGCCTGTTCGCCATCGGCAACGTGCAGGGCGACTTCTTCGGCAACGACTACCCCGTGCACTGCCCCGGCGTCAGCCATGGCCGCTGCGTGACGTTCGGCCAGCTGGTCGGCGAAGCGTGCGCGAAGGACACGGTCATCAGCAAGATCTAGCGCAACCGAGCATCACCGCACTCCCTCCCGCGAAAAGGCCGCATCAAGCGGCCTTTTCGTCATCTTGGATCTTGGAATGTCGAGCGAAAAGCAACAAGGGCGCCCTCCGTTCTCTTGCAGCGGCAAGGAAGATACCCTGCGCCGTCCTGCAACGCCGCGCCCCTACAACGCCGTGCCGCGCGTTGGCACGTAGAGGCCCTTCATGTTCGCGCCCTCGTGCTCGAGCAGCCAGATTTTGCGCTCGATGCCGCCCGCGTACCCCGTAAGGCTGCCGTCCGACCCGACCACACGATGGCACGGGATGATGACGGAAATGGGATTATGCCCAACGGCTCCGCCCACTGCCTGGGAAGACATCTTCTCTCTGCCGTCTTCTTGCGCGATCTCGCACGCCAGCTCGCCGTACGTGCGCACGCAACCGTAGGGGATCTCCATGAGCTTGCGCCAGACGCGCAGCCGAAACGCGGTGCCGTTCGGCTTCAAGGGCAGCTCCGCGATCGCAGGCTGCTCGCCAGCGAAGTACCGATCGAGCCAATCCTTCGCCTGCGCGAATATCGGCAGATCGTCGTTCGGGGCCATTTCGCCGTTCACGGTGCCGCCGAAGTACTTCTGCCCCGTCATCCACAGCCCGACGATGCTCTCGCCGTCGCTCGCAAGCGTGACTTCGCCGAACTCGGGGTGAGCGTAGTTCGTCCGATATACCATGCGCGTTCCTTTCGTCCATTCGGCAAGCGAATCCCGCAGGCAGCCGCCCGCGCACCCGCGCGCAGACCCTTCTCGCACAAGTCTACCGCGAAAAGGGCGCTACTGCCCCGCCGCTCGCTGTTCGGCCAAAAGCAGATCCACCATGCGTCCGTAGCTTTGCATGCCGTCGGCTTGGTCGTTCGCCTTCAGGTACGTATCGTTGGCTGCGTTGGAGACGTTTTGAACCGGCCCCTCGTACTTCGCCCAATGCTGCGCGCGCTCAGCAAGATCGCGCTGCACCGCCGCCGACAGTCCCAAGGAAATCGCACTTGCCGCATCCGAGTCGACCCTCCGCAGCGCCGAGATGACGTTGTCGTACGCCAGCACGTATCCGCTGTAGCGCATCAGCGCGTCATCGGATTGCCTGCACGCCAAATACGCGACGAAGTTCGCTTCGTCCTCGCGCATGAATCCGCACTGGTGCGCCAGTTCGTGCGCCATGGTCCAGGGGATCACGAACAGCGGATTGTCCACGTTGATATTCGATTCCATCGTGAAGGGGAAGAACATGCCGCCGATGTTCGCGTACGACAGCAGCTTGGAGGCGATCACCGGTTTCGGCGGCGAGTACAGCGGCCGCTCCAACGCCGGATACTGCTCGGCAAGCTTGCGCATGGCCTCGACCGACTCCCGCGCGTAGCGCTCGAACTGGCCCGGCTGGGCGTCGAACAGGTCCGCGTCGTCGCCCAGCTGCGCCCGGGTTCGCCCCAACTCGTCAGCAAGCGAAGCGGCAAGCGCCACAAGCTCTTCCTGGCGCTGCGCGGCATCGACGCCGGCTTCCTCCACATCGTAGCCAGCGTGCTCGGCGAAGGTATGCCGATAGTAATTCAGCCCGCACAGCGCCGTGAACAGGAAGTACACCGTGCAGCAGATGGCCGCCGCGCCCATCGCGGCGCGGTACGCCACCATAAGCCGCTCCCCCCTGCCCACAACGAGCTTGCGAACGTAGAAGCCCAGATAACCTGCGCAAAACAGCAGGAACAGCGCCACGACCCACTCGGCCACCGAGAACCTTGCAAGCGAGGGCAGAAACCCCACGACCGACGACAACGCCGGGTACGCCGCCTGGCTGTACGCCTGCTCCGTCCAGTCGGGATGCTGCCGCGCGTACGCGGTCGTCGCCAGCGCGACAGCCCCAAGCGGAAGGAACAGCATCCGCTTGAGCAAGAAGTCCCGCACACCGCGCTTCGATTCGTTGGTTTCCATACGGGACAGTATACCCGCGCCGTCAAACCGCAAGGTCGTCAACCGGTCAAGAACGACCCGCGAGCAAGCCGCGTCCCTACAGGTCGTCCACCAGCGCGCTCGACTTCGCGTAGGCGGTGCTGCGCGCCTCGAAGAAATCCGTCTTGATCATGTTCGCGTTCGCGAACTGGCTCACCCACGACATGCTCTCCGGCTCGCGCTCGTGGCCTTCGTACAAGGGATCGAACCCCAACTGAGCGCAGCGAAGGTTGCCCAGGTACTGAATGTAGTCGGTCACCATCTGGCGGTTAAGGCCGGCCACGTCGTCGCCGATGGCGTAGTGGCCCCAACGAATCTCCTGCTCGCACCCCTCCTTGATCATGGCGCGGTACTCGTCGATCAGCTCGGGCGTGAACAGCGCGGGCTCTTCCTCCTTGAGTTCCAACAGGATGTTGCGGAACAGCCACAGGTGCGTGTTCTCGTCGCGGTTGATGTAGCGAATCTCCTGCACCGATCCCGGCATGAGGTTGTTGCGGCCCAGATTGTAGAAGAACATGAAGCCGCTGTAGAAGTACACCCCTTCCAAAATGTAGTTCGCCACCAGCACGCGCGCGAGCGCTTCAGGGCTCTTGTCGTCCTGGAACTCGTTGTACAGGTCGCCGATGAACTCGTTGCGCCTCAGAAGATGCTCGTCCTCCTTCCACTGGTACAGCACGTCGTTGCGCTCTTGCGGCTCGCAGATGGTATCGAGCATGTAGCTGTAGCTTTGGCTGTGCACGGTTTCCTGGAACGTTTGGATGGCCAGGCACAGGTTCACCTCGTTGGCGGTGATGTACTCGCCCACGTTGGGCAGGTTCGCCGACTGCAGGCTGTCAAGGAAGATGAGAAACGACAGGATCTTGTCGTAAGCGCGCCGCTCGGGCGCGGGCAGCTTGCGGTAATCCTTGATGTCCACGCCAAGGTTGATCTCCTCGGGTATCCAGAAGTTGTTCATGGCCTGGCGGTACCAGTCGCTGGCCCATTCGTACTTCATGTTGTTGAAGTCGTTGAGGTTCGTCGTGTTCCCGCCGATCATCCGCCGGTCGAGCACATCGGTGTCCCCCAACGGGTTGAACAGGGGCTTCTTCTTGAGTTGAGACATTGCAGGCTATCTCCTTCCATGCGCCCGCAGGGCGCATATCAACGCGCAGGTTGGCGCAGTAGGTCAGCGAGGGGCACCAGGGTGCCCCGCCCCCTTCGGGGACTTGCTTCGCGGCGCAGCCTGTCGGCAGGTTCCGGCGGCCGACAGGCCGACGGAACCATCACGACGAGCACGCTTCGCACTCTTCCACTTCCAAGCTCTTCGAACGCACGTAGTAGATGGTTTTCACGCCCTCTTCCCAAGCCAGAAGATACAGGTCGAGCACGCGGCGGAACGTGTACTCGTTGGTGATGTACAAGTTCATGCTCTGCGCTTGGTCGATATGGCGCTGACGCGCGCCGCACGCGCGCACCGACCACGTCTGATCGATAAGATGGGCGTTCTTGTAATACCAGAACGTGTCCACCGACAACTCGGGCGCAACGCGCGGCATGAGCCCGTTTTTCTTCTCCTCCAAAAAGTAGCGGTTCATAACCGGATCAAGTCCCGCCGTGGTACCGGCAATGATGCTCGTGGAACTGGTGGGCGCCACAGCCAGAAGGTAGCCGTTGCGAAGGCCGTGCTCGGCCACGTCGCGCGCAAGGTCCGCCCAGCGCCCGTCGGTCAAGCCCCTGTCGAGAAAATACTCGCCCGTCTGCCAGCCGCTCCCCTCGAAGAACGCGTACGAGCCCTTTTCCCGCGCGATGGCGCAGCTGGCGCGCACCGCAGCGTAGTGCACGTCGCCGAACACGCGATCAGCGAACGCCAGATGCTCCTCGCTTTCCCATCGAATGCCGTTTTTCGCCAGCAGATGATGGTAGCCGCTCACGCCCAAGCCCACGGGTCGGTACTGGCGGTTGCTGATCTGCGCGTACGGCACCGGGAAGAAGTTGAGGTCGATGACGTTGTCCAGCGCGCGCACCGCGCTCTCGGTGATCTGCGTCAATTCGTGCGCATCGTCCATGTCGATATGCCCCAGCGACAAGCTTGCCAGGTTGCACACCACAAACGCTCCGGGCTTCGTCACCGTCACTACCACCTGCTGGCCGTCAACGTCTTCGATGCGCTGCTCGATCTGCTCGATAGCCTCCATGTTCTGCGCGATTTCGGTGCACAGGTTGCTGCAATAGATCACGCCCCGATGCTTGTTCGGGTTCGCTCGGTTCACCGCATCGCGGTTGAACGTGAACGGCGTTCCCGTCTCCACCGCGCTCTTGATGATCAGCCGGATGACATCCTTGATGGGAATGACCCGCTTCTTGATGCGCGCGTCGGCCACGCATTCCAAGTACTTGCGCGTCCATTCCTCGCCGAAGCAGTCCTCCAGCGCGTAGCCCTTCACCGCAAGAATCTCGTGCGGGCACATGAGGTACCAGTCGCCTTCGATGTTATCGCGCGCCTGCTGCCAAAAGTAGTCGGGATAGCACACGGCCGGGAACACGTCGTGCGCCTTCATGCGATCATCGCCGTTGTTCGTGCGCAACGCAAGAAACTCCGGCAGATCGCGATGCCACGCATCCAGGTACACCGCCACGGCGCCCTGGCGCATGCCCAGCTGATCGACCGCCACCGCCGTATCGTTAGCCAGGCGAATCCACCGGATAACGCCGCCGGCCGCACCGTCGAACCCGCGGATGGCGCTGCCCGAAGCGCGCACCTTGCCGAAGTACAAGCCCATTCCGCCGCCGTACTTGCTCACTTTCGCGAAGTTGTCGATGCTGCGGTAGATGCCGTCCAAACTGTCGGGCACCGTATCGATAAAGCACGACGACAGCTGATGAAACGGCTTGCGCGCGTTCGACAACGTGGGCGTAGCCATGGTCACCTTGAGCGTGGACAGCATGTCGTAAAACCGACGCACCCACTGCATGCGGTCCTCCACGCGCTCCTTCATAGCCAGGTGCAGCGCAATGCCCAAAAACATCTCTTGCGGCGATTCGAGCGGCGCGCCTTGATGAGTGCGAATGACGTAGCGATCAAGCAGCAGCTGCAAACCCGCGTACGTGAACAGGTCGTTGCGGCGAAGATCGATGAACGCCGCGGCTTCATCCAGTTCGGCCGGCGTGTAGCTTTGCAGGATGTAGTCGCCGTACAGGCCCTCTTCCGCAAGGTAGGCAACCTTTTGCGCGAAGCCGTCAATGCGGCGCACGGCCATGCGCTCAGCAAGCGCACGCTCGAATTGAAGCATGAGCAGGCGCGCGGCGATCATCTCCCACCGCGGAGCCTCCTGCGTGGTCAGCTCGACCGCCGCCTTGATGAGCATGGCAAGCTTCTGGTCGTCCGAAGCCTCGGGCTTCGCGAACGACTGGAACTTCGCCTGCAAATGCGCAAGCTCGTATTCCTCCTCGGGAAACTCTTTTTGCGCGGCGGCAAGCGCCTCGGCCAAGCCGGAAACGCCCGCGAGCTGCGCGCACAGCTTCTCGCGCGCCATCCGTTTGCGCGCGCGCTCTTCGCGATACAGGATGTAGCTTTTCAGCTCTTGGTAATAATTAGCCTCCATAAGAGCGCGCTCCACCAAGTCCTGCACGTCTTCAACGGCAACGGCGCCGTCGCGAGAAACGGCCTCCATAGCGCGTTCGACGTTCGCCACGAGACGCGCCGCCTCGTCATCGGTCAAAGCGCTGCCCACGCTGCGGAACGCCGCGCCCATGGCGCGCTTGATCTTGCCGGCGTCGTACGGCTCCGTCGTGCCGTTGCGTTTGGAAATCTGCATGATGGTCCGTGTCCTTTGCACTCTTGCGGTTGGAACATCCATCCTAGCACGATATGTTGCTAAAATCACAACATATTGGGGAACGAATAGGCAACGCACGCTATCGGTGCGACGAGGATCCGAAGGGCCCGCGAAGAAAATCGAACGTTGAGCTGGCCGATCCTCCAGGTGGAGCGCCAAAATCGCACCCTTTCCCGCATGTCGCTGCCCAAAGCACAACGACCCGACCGTGATCTGCGCTCCGACGAGCCCGTTGCCAGAGCGCAGATCACGGTCGGGTCGCCCCGCCTGCCGACTAGCCCACCAAGTCGAGCAGAGTCCCCAGGTTCTTCTTGCCGAAGCTCACGCGTTCGCCGTCGTTCACCACGACGCACGGCACGCTCATTACGTTGAAGCGCTCCTTCAAGTCCGGGAAGTGGTTCAAATCGTACACATCCGCGCGCACGTGAGGGTTCTCCGCCGCGATACGCTGCGCGGCCACCACCGTGTCCGGGCACATCGTGCACGAAAGCGACACCAGCACCTTCAGGTCGATCGGCCGAGAGATCGCCGCGATGGCCTCGCGCGACTCGTCGTCGATAGGCTGCCCCGGACCCGCGGCGTTGTACAAGCCCAACACGAACGAGGTGAACTCGTGGCCTCCGGGAACGCCGTGGAACGCCAGGCCCGTCGCAGTCCCGTCCGCCCGATGCACCCGCACGCACGGGGCTTCGGCCTCTTCACCCGCATCCTCGCTCACCTCGACCGACAGCTTGTCCGTCAAGCGCGCAAGCTCCTCCATGTAAGCTCGAAGCTCTTCGGACGCAGCGCCTTCGCCTAGCGAAAGACGCAGCACAAGCGAGCTCTCCATGCGCCCGAACACCGCATCCAACTGCGCGCGAGCCGCCTGGTCGAACAGGCCGCCGCCCTCCTGAGACGCGTTCGCGGCAACGGGCAAGCTTGCCGCCCGTGCCGTCGCACGATCGGGCCGCACGGGAACCAAGCCCGTCCGCTCCTGCATCGCGGCCACGTAGCGCTCCATTTCCGTGGCGGCAAGCGCAGCCTCGCCCGTAGCCGTAACCACCTGGCGCAGCGCCTTTACGCACACGTCGCCTGCAGCGTACAAGCCCTCGACGCTCGTGCGCTGCGATCGGTCGGTCACGATGTAGCCGAATTCGTCAACCTCCGCCGCCTCGCGCACCAGCTCGGTTGCAGGCTCGTATCCGGCGAACACGAACACGCCGAGCGAATCGCCCTCGGAGGCGCAACGCTTCGTCACCTCGCCGGTTGCAGTGTCGCGATAACGCACGCACCGAACGGCGTCGTCACCCGAAACTTCCTCCAGCTGCGTATGGGGCAGCACCGTTATCTTGTCGTGGGCACGCGCCTCGTCGGCAACCGAAGAGGCGCAGGTGAAATCATCCGTAACCATGAGGATGGTCACATGCGTCGCGTACTTGGTCAGAAACACGCTCTCCTCGGCGGCCGCGTAGCCGCCGCCCACCACGAACACTTCCTTGTCCTGGAAGAACTCGCCGTCGCAGGTGGCGCAGTACGCCACCCCGCGCCCTTGGAACGCGTCTTCGCCCGCAAAGCCCACGCGACGAGGATGCGCGCCCGTGGCAAGCAGCACGGCAAAGCACTGCAGGTCGCCGCGCGTGGTGCGCACGGTTTTCACGTCGCCTTCCAGATCAACGCCCACCGCCTCGGCCAGCAAGAACTCCGCGCCGAACGCTTCGGCTTGGCTGCGCATGGACTCCGCAAGCTCCTTGCCGCTCGAGCTCGGCACGCCAGGATAGTTTACGATCTCCGAGGTAATGGTTATCTGCCCGCCAAAATGGTCTTGCTCGACGACGATCACCCGGTAGCGGGCCCGGGCCAGGTACAACGCGGCGGTGAGCCCCGCAGGCCCACCGCCAACGATGACGGCGTCGTAAAGCGTCTGCTCGTTCGCCATATTCGGAAGAACTACAGCTGACCGACCAGGTCCAAGCTGGGCTTGAGCGTTTCAGCGCCGGGTTGCCACTTCGCAGGGCACACCTCGTCGCCGTGCTCGGCCACGAACTGGCTGGCCTGCACGCGACGGAACAGCTCGTCGGCGTTGCGGCCCACGTTGCCCGCGGTCACTTCGTACGCGACGATCTTGCCGTCGGGATTCACGATGAAGCTTCCGCGCTCGGCCAGGCCGTCCTCTTCGATAAGCACCTCGAAGTCGCGCGCCAGGGCATGCGTCGGGTCGGCCAGCATGGGGTACTGGATCTTCTGAATGCGCTCGGAAGCGTCGTGCCACGCCTTATGCACGAAATGGGTGTCCGTGGAAACGGAGTAGATCTCGCACCCGGCGGCCTTGAACTCGTCGTACTTGTTGGCCAGGTCCTCAAGCTCGGTGGGACACACGAACGTGAAGTCGGCCGGGTAGAAGAAGAACACGCTCCACTTGCCCAGGACGTCGCCCTTGGTCACCGTCTTGAATTCGCCATCCTGAAACGCCTGCACGCTGAAATCGGCTACCTCTTTGTTGATCATAGACATGCTGAGCTCCTATCCACTAATGATATTGATTACTGATAAGGTCTTGCGGATATGATACTGCATCTATGCCATTTTGCTATGCGCTTCACAACATGCGCACAAGGGAGGAACGCACCGCCGACGAAGGTCGGTTCGCAGCCCAAACCCCAAGCTTCCGGCAGCGCCCGCTCCGCTCGCTGCCCAACCACAGCCCGCCCCCATCCCCGGCTCGACAGCAAGCCTTACGCAACCAGCCCTTCCAGGTCGAACCGATGCGTGCAGCACGCGCGCATGAACTCGTTGTCGTGCGTCACCACCACAACCGCAGCGCCCTCGTCGGCCGCGCATCGTAAAGCATCGGCCAGTTTGCGCATGCTGACAGCATCCAGGCCGCTGGTAGGCTCATCCAGCATGAGCACCGATCGACGCGAAACCAACCCGCACGCAATGGACAATCGCTGCTTCTGCCCGCCCGACAACGAAGCGGGATGACGGTCCCGGAGCCCATCGAGGCCCAACCGCTCGAGTATGCGCTCGGCATACGCCGCGCGCTCCTCGCTTTTTTCAACGAACAGCAGCACCTCCTGGTCAACGCGCGCCGCAAAGAACTCCATGCTCACGTCGTTAGGGCTGTACCAAACCCGTTCGCGCAATCTTCGCCGGGAAAGCGCCGCGCCGCCTATGCGCACCTCGCCTGCATCGGGTCGCCGCAGCCCAACCACAACCTGAGCAAGGCTGGTCTTCCCCACGCCGTTGCTTCCCGTAAGCGCAAGAATCTGCCCCGAACGCACCTCGAAGCAAGCTCCCGAAAAAAGAACCTTCCTTCCGCGGGAAACCGTTAAGTCGCGCACGTCCAACACAGCCGGTTCTGGCGCTGGACGTGCACCCTTCGAAGCCTCTTCCGAACGCACGGTCGAAGAATCCTCCGCTTCGAAGCCGGGCGCATGCAAAAGAGGGCGCCGCACGGGAGTCGGGCTGCGCACGCCCATCGCAGCGCGCTCGGCATCGGACATGCCCAACACGTCCGATCGCGAGAGCACCGCCTTCATTTCCCCGTGCTCCATATAGCAGAACCGATCGGCGCAATCCATCAGATAGGCAATGCGATGCTCCGCCACCACCAGCGCGTACCCTTGCCGCTTCAAGTCCATCAATACGGTGCCCAGCTCTTGGGCGGCAGCTTCGTCAAGGTTGGCGGACGGCTCGTCCATAGCAACGATGCGCGGCGCGGGAGCCAAAGCAGACGCAATGGCCACGCGCTGCTTCTGCCCGCTCGAAAGCTGATCCACGGGAATCCTGCGCAGATCGTTCAGCCCCAAGCGCCGAATAGCCGCGTCGGTTCGGCTCACCACTTCGGCGTGGGGATACCCGATGTTCTCGCAGCCGAACGCAACCTCTCCGGCAAGCTGGCTGGAGAAAAACTGGGTCGCCGGGTCCTGGAACACGCTGCCAACCAGCTCGGATCGCTGCCAAGCCGCAAGATCGCGCGCAAAACGGCCGCCCAGGAACACCTCGCCGGAAACGTCCCCACGATAGTACCCTCCGGCCAGCCCGTTCAGAATTCGCACGACCGTCGTCTTCCCGCTGCCCGATGCGCCCATCAGCACCACGCATTCCCCGGGCTTCACGCTCAAGTCCACGCCGTGAAGCGTCTCGGGCGCATCAAGATACGAAAAGCGCACCTGCACAAGCTGCGCAATAGGATCTTCCTGCATCCTCATCCACGCTCCTCACGAAAGCCAAACATAGGCGGCAATCGCCGCCGTGAACACAACCAAACACGCCGCATCCGCAAGCTTCATGGGGCTGCGATAGTAACTCGTTCGCCGCGTCGGAGCCTCGGCCGCACGAGCAACAGCCGAAGACGACAGCCGATCCGCGCTATCCACCAGCGAAAACATCAGGGGAACCAGAACGTGCTCGAACGCCTGAACAGGATCGCCCGCCACGCAGCGCAGCGAAAGCACGCCGCGCCTTCTGCACGACTCGCGCAAACGATGGACACTCGAGCGAACCGTCGGCGGAAATCGCAGCAAAACAAGCGCGCCCACGATGAACTTCTTGGGAACGCGCGCCCTTGCCAGCGCAGCGCTTATCAAGCCTGGCGGCGAGAGCGCTACCGCAAGAGCCGCCACCATAACGGGATACGAGTTCAAGCCGGCATACAGATGCACCGGAGAAAACACCAAGATCCGGGCGTTCAGATACACCAGCAGCAGGTACACCCCGCCCAATACCGCATACGCGACAAGCAGCTTGAGCGCCATGCCGGCCCGCCCGCCAACGGCAAGGTAGGCCAGCAAAATCCCAGTCAGGAAAGGCGTGAACGGCGAACTGCCCGCAACCGAAACCGCAACCGCCGTCAAAACCAGCACCGCGGCCTTGGTGCCCATAGCAAACCCCGCCTCGCTCCAAGCGGGAGCAAGACGCATGACCTGCGGCTCCGACGCACGAGCGAACCAATTGCCTTGAGCATTTCCCTCCATGCTAGATAGCACCCGCCTTCGCAAAGTGCTTCTTCATAAGGCGCTTGCCCACAAGCGCGCCCAGCAATCCTCCAATTGCAGTGATCGCCACAATGCCGACCAGCCACTCCCAGCTTGTATAGTACTTAAGGTACGCGTCGATGTACGCCTGCCCCACTTGCCGGACTTCCAGCGTTTCTTGGATGTAGGCGGTCAAATTCACATATATGGGAATAATGGACGACAGAACGTACAAAGAGCTGTACGTCGTCCACGCCCCCACCACGCAATTGGGCTTCGACCGAAGAGCGGGCGTGCGCAAAAACAGCAGTTCGATGATCAAGCCGCCGGCAAAGTAAAACGGGATCATGTACCAGTAATTGCCCATCAAGCAAAACGCCAACGAAGTCAAACCCGCAAGGAATATCGTGGTGCCGAAGCGGTTGACCCTCATGATCATGAGGAAGTACAAAGGCGCGACGGCAAATGAGGAAATGGCCGTGCTGGCAACCATCGATACATCGATGTTGATCGTGCTGATGGCAGCAATCGAAATCTGAATCACGATGATCAAGGCGCTGAACAGCACCGCGGTCACCACTTCCTTAACGCCCCATCTTCGCGACTCGGCCCCGCCCTGAGCTTTCGGGGTGTTTTTCGCTGTCTGTTCCATATCAATCCTACTTTCAAACGTCATGTGTTCATACAGCTTCGGAGCCCGGCCGCCCACGCCGCCGGGCTCCGGCCCAACCGCTAATCCCGGTCGGTCAGCCTCCAGCCTTCCGCTTGTTCGCGTTCGCGCCAGAACGACCGATACCGTCCGGGAGCCTGCACCAACTCGGCATGGATTCCCAGTTGCGTGACCCGCCCATCCTCCAGAACGGCTATCTGGTCAGCTGCCGCAATGGTGGACAAGCGATGCGCGATCGCGATAACCGTGCGGTCCTTCGCCAGTTCGTGCATGGCCTCCACAATTGCCGCCTCGTTCTCGGCGTCGAGCGCCGCCGTCGCCTCGTCGAACAGCACGATGGGAGCATCTTTCAGAAGGGCGCGGGCAATGGCAACGCGCTGGCGCTCGCCGCCCGACAGGCGGCAGCCCCCCTCCCCGACCGGCGTGTCCCATCCCTGCTCAAGACGATCGGCTACCTCGTTCAAGCGGGCTGCGCGGGCGGCTCGGCGAACTTCTTCGGGAGAAGCGTCAGGACGTCCGATCAGCACGTTCTCCTCAATGGTGCCGTCGAACAGGTACACATCCTGAAACACCAACGACACCTGGCGCATCAGTTCGTCGGGCAGCATGTCCCGCACGTCCACGCCGCCAATGCTCACGCTGCCGCTGGACACGTCCCAGAATCGGGCAACCAGCCGGGTCAGAGTCGTTTTGCCGGAACCCGAAGGCCCGACCAGCGCCGTAAGGCTGTTCTCGGGGCAAACCAAGCTCACGTCCTTCAGCACCGTGCGAGTCCCATCGTAGGAGAACCCGACATTGTCGAAGGAGATGCGCGAACCGGCTGGAATCCGAGGATTCTTCGTCTCCGGCAGAGGAGCTTCGTTCAGAATCTCTTCCGATTCGTCCAGGGAGTTCTTCGCCACGCGCAAAGCCATGCCCTGCTGGCCGATCGAGGACAAGGGGTCGATGAACCGCAAGGAAAGAACGGCTACGAACACGTACGAGGCGACGTCGATCTGCCCCCAGCCCAGCAAAACCGTAGACACTGCGAACACGAGGGCAAACGTGGCTTGCACGAACAGCGTGTATTGCCCAACCGGAGCAGCGCACTTTCGCAACGTGTCGATCGTCGCTTTACGATCGTCCTCGAAGGCTCGCTCCAAAACGTCCCATCCGTCCACCGAGCGCTTCGTCGCGCGCAAAACCGGTTGGGCATGGGCGAATTCGAGCACGCGCGCAGCAACCTCGGCGCTCGAACGCTCTTCTTCCCGATGGTTCGTTCCCGCAGCCTTCGCCATGCGACGCGAGCCCCAGAACAAGAACGGCCCCATAATCACGAATGCAAGGCCGATGCGCCAATCGATGAAGAAGAACAGCAGGCAAACCGCCGCAGGCGTCGTCACGGCCAAGATCATTTGGCGCATGAATACGCTTGGCATGTTCATGGCCATCTGCAAGTTCTTCGTAAGCAGAGTGGAAACCTGACCCGATCGCTCCTTCGTGAACCAGCCAAGCGGCAGGCGCACGATATGATCGCCCAGCTTGTCCTGAAGCGAATGCATCACTTCCTCGATACCGATGAGGTACCCGCGATTGTCGGCCCAGAATCCAATTCCGCAGTTCAGCAGCGCCAGTGCGGCCGCCAGGGCCAGCAGGTACGCCGCTGCAGCATAGTCGCCAGCAACAAGCGAGCGCAGCAAGGGAAGCAGCGCCACGTATATGGCCGCTTCCGACAGACCGCACAGCACGTACAAGAACGCTTGCAGCTTCACGCCGGTAGGCTTGCCCACCAGGTTGTCCATTTGAGTGGTTATCATCGGTCCTCACCTCCGAACGAACCCTCTTCCGAAGAGCCCGCGCATTCCGTCCCGCACGAAGCAGCATCGGCATGCGGGGCCTTTCCAATCGCATCCACCTGCTGGGACTTCCACAATGCCGCATAATGACCGTCCGCCGCCAAAAGCTCCGCATGGCAACCGCGCTCGATGATCCGACCGCGGCTCAACACCAGAATTTGGTCCGCATGCACGATAGTGTCCAACCTATGCGCAATCACGATGGTCGTACGCCCCGCCGCAAGGGCGGTCAGCGCCCTTTGGATAGCCGTTTCGTTTTCGGGGTCCGCATGCGCCGTCGCCTCGTCGAGCACCAAGATGGGAGCGTCCTGCACGATGGCGCGCGCGATGGCAACGCGCTGCGCCTCGCCGCCCGAAAGGTCGGCACCCTCGCTTCCCACCACGGTGTCGTAGCCGCAGGGAAGCTCCTCTATGCGTTCGTGAATCTGAGCCTTGCGCGCCGCCGCCACCATGTCCTCGTCGCTTGCGCCGGGCTTTCCCAAGCAAATGTTGTCCCGAATGCTCGCGCGCAGCAGCATGCTGTCCTGAAACACCACGGCAACCTGGGACAGCACGTCGCTCGAGGCAAGATCGGAAAGCGGCGTGCCGTTCATGCGCACCGCACCCGAAACCGGATCCCAGAATCGCGGGACCAAACGCGCGAACGTGGTCTTGCCGCTTCCGGAGTCGCCGACCAAGGCCGTCACGGTTCCCGGCTCAAGCTTGGCGTCAATCCCCTCCAAAACAAAAGGCGAGTCCGGGCCGTACGCAAACGACACGTCCTCGAAGTCGATATGCAGCGAACCGTCGCCCACGGGCAGCGGGCTCTCCGGCTCTGCAAGCGGAGCAACGTCTAGGACAGTGGCAAGGTGGTCGGCAGCCTGAACCGACTGCTGCAAAAAGCGCACCGACACGAACAGGGCAAGAATCGCCGAAGGGATTCCCACTCCCAGCACCAGAAACGGAATGCACTGTTCGAGCGTTATGATGCCCTGCGAAACGAAAAACAGCGTGGCGGCAGCCATGACCACCAACATGGTTGCAGGTGAGAACAAAGCTGAAATCAGGCTAAACGGATTGGAAGTGCTCTTGGTCCATTCGTAGCAGATCTTGGCCAACGCAGCCGTCGCCTCTCGATACCGCACACCGGCGCGGCTCGCCGAACCGAAGGTCTTCACCACGGCTATGCCGTCGATCATCTCGACGCTTGCCGAAGACACTTCGACCAATGCCTCGTTGTACTGCTTGTTGAGCGGACCGAAGTCCTTCATCATGAAGGGCCACGCCACCCCAATCACCGCAGCAAGGTAGACGACGACCAGCAAAGCGAATCGAGCGTCCACGGTAAACAGGTACACCAGGGGAATAAGCGGGGAAAGCAGCGCCGTGGTCACGTCCACCGGCGCATGCCCGACCGACTGATGCAAGTTGAGCACATCGTCGGTGGCAGCCTGCTTCACCTGAGCCGAGTTGTTGTCGCTGAACCATCCCAGCGGAACCTTGCCCAAATGCTCCACCAGCACGGTGCGCACGTGCACGCGGAAATCAGCATCGGCGTAATGGCAGCTGCTCGTGGCAAGCGCGAACAAAATCCTTCCCGCTACAGCGCCGGCAACGGCCAGAAGCACCCAGAAGGCAAGTTCGTCAAGCGAAGGCACGCCTTCGACAATCGAAATTTGCGCCACGCGCGTAATAGCGAAGTAGGGAACGAACCCGCACAGCGAGGAAAGCGCCGCTATCACGATGTTCTTGACAATTCGCCCCCTCACCGGCTCTATCAGGCGCACGTACACGCGCTGCGCGGCGGCCTTGTCTATAGATTCCATACGCAACTCTCTTCTCTCTTGGGAAATCGTGCGGACGAATCCGCCCTACGTTCATACGCCTCGATGTTAGTTATAGCTAACTTTAATTGGAAAGCATACCATGTTCAACACAGAAAATCCATGCTCTCGGAAACGCCTCGCAATCGCCGCTTCTTCAACCGCGAACCGCGTTCACGTCCTACCTATCGAGCCGCATCAACGCGTCCATCCCCTCCTCGTCCTTGACAGGCATGCGCGCTCTGTCTATATTCTGGAATCTAATTTCGATTTCAGATCAACTCAGGAGAGACCGTGACTCCGCGAACCGCCTATCGAACCAAGCAGAAAGCGCTCGTAGCCGAGTGCATGGATCGGCATGCGGACGAATTCCTCACCGTCGACGAAGTCTGGGGCAACCTGAAATCCCACGGATCAGCCATAGGCCGCACCACGGTGTACCGCACGCTCGAAGCAGCCGTCGCCCAAGGAGCCGTAGTCAAAGTTGCCGGCATCAAAGGAACCGCCGCGCGCTACCGCGCACGCAGCACCGACCAAGATCGGCAGGGACAGCTTTCGTGCATTCGCTGCAAAGCGGTGCTGCCGCTCGACTGCTCGATGCTGCAATCGTTTTCGCACCACGTCAAAGAACGCCATGGCTTTGAAATCGATCAGCGCAGAACCGTCCTGTACGGCCTGTGCGCAGCATGCGAAGCGCGCGATCGCCAAGAATCGGGGTCCTATGCAACCTAGCATGCGCTCAAGGCTCGCAGCCTGCATGATTGCAGCAAGCCTTGCCCTGGTTTCCCTGACCGCAAGCCTGACCATCGCCGACAAGGCGGTCCACGAATGCACCGGCGACGCATGTCCCCTCTGCCACCTCGTCGCATCCGGGCACGCCGCGCTCGCCCTTGCCTCATCGGAAGGCGCAAGCACGCTCGGATACGAAACAAGCCCGTCGTTCCTCGCGCATCCGAACGAACCCTCGTCCTCTCTAGAAACTTGCTGGTCACTCATCCACCAGAAAACAAGGCTGGACATCTGATCCTCCGCATGCATCGCGGCGCATCGGTCAACTCTTCGCGCTCGCGCACAACCCGTGCATCGCGCACAACCCACACCCTCTCCTTCAAATGATAGGATCGTATATGAACGCCTTTTCTCAGCGCGCCGCAAACGCGCCCCGAACTCCTGCACCCCTTATCGCCATCCTGGCAGTGCTGGGGCTTTTGATCGCATCGATGCTCGCAGGATGCGCTTCCTCCCAGACCGCCTCGCAGCAAGACGATCAGGGCTCCCGAAAAGTCCACGTGGTAGCCAGCTTCTACCCCTTGTACGACTTCGCCCAGAAAATCGGAGGAGACCGAGTCACGGTCACGAACCTGGTTCCCGCCGGAACCGAACCTCACGATTGGGAGCCTTCGACCGCCGACATGAAAACCATCGAGTCCGCCAACGTGTTCGTGTACAACGGAGCGGGAATGGAGCATTGGACCCACGACGTGCTCCACAGCATTCAGAACAAGCACCTGGTAAGCGTTGCAGCTTCCGACGGCATAGCGCTGCTTCCGGCTGCTTCGGAAGACGAGCATGACCACGGCCATGCCGACGACCACGCGCACGAGCACGGCGAAGACGCCGACCACGGTCGATACGACCCCCATGTGTGGCTTGCCCCCGAAAACGCAAAACGAGAAATGAAGAACATCCGAGATGCCCTCGTGCAAGCCGACCCCGACGGCAAAGACGTCTACGAAGCGAACTACCAAACCTGGTCTGAAAAGCTTGACGACCTGCACAAAGCGTACGAAACCAAGCTCTCCTCGGTGCCGAACAAGACCATCGTGGTGTCGCATCAGGCTTTCGGATATCTGTGCGATGCCTACGGTCTCACCCAAATGCCCATTGAAGGCATGGAGGCGGATGCCGAGCCGAACGCCAAGGACATGGCGCGCATCGTCGACTTCGTGAAGGCCAACAACGTCAGCGTGATTTTCTCCGAAGAACTCGTCAGCCCCAAAATAGCCCAGGCGATAGCCGACGCAAGCGGCGCTTCATGCGAACAGCTCAATCCGCTCGAAGGCTTGACACAAGAGCAAATCGACGCGGGGCAGGATTACGTCTCGGTAATGACGGAAAACCTCGACAAACTGGTCAAGGCGCTCTCGTGAACCAGCGCGTTGCGTCTTCGCCTCATCCCGCAGTCGTTTTCGACAACGTACGGTTCTCGTACCGAACCTCGCCCGTACTCAAGGGCGCGAGCTTCACGCTCGCGCCCGGCGGGTTCTACGTGCTTGCCGGAGCAAATGGATCCGGCAAATCAACCTTGATCAAGCTGCTGCTTGCCGAGCTCTTCCCGAACGAGGGCGCCATCCAGCTGTTCGGGCAGGACGCGCGATCGTTCAAGTCATGGCAGCACGTGGGCTACGTCCCCCAGCAGGCGCCCGCGGACTACCGCCGCTTCCCCGCAACCGTGCTCGAGACGGTTCGAGCCGGCCTCTATGCGGAATCGAAGCCGATCCTTCCCTACCGGTCCGCGCATCGAGCGAAAACGCTCGACGCCCTGCGCCAAGTCGGGCTGACGGGTTTCGAGCAGCACCTGATAGGAGAGCTTTCCGGAGGGCAGTTCCAGCGCATGCTGCTCGCCCGCGCAATCGTGGCGAAGCCGAAGCTGCTCGTGCTCGACGAGCCCACGAGCAACCTCGACGATGCCAGCGCGCAGGCCCTTGCGCGAACCGCCAGCGAAGCAGCCTCTTCGCTGGGAACCACCGTGCTGCTCGTCACGCACGATCGGGCGCGGCTGCCCCGCCTGCACGCGAGCATGCTCGTGCTCGAGTCCGGCACGATACAGGAAAAGCCCCTGAACGCCATCAAGGAGGAGGTGCCATGTTCGAGTACTTGTTCATGCAGCGAGCCTTCGTCGCCGGCCTGATCCTTGGCATCGCGGTGCCGTGCGTAGGCGTGGTCGTGGTTCTCAAACGCCTGTCGATGATGGGCGACGCGCTCTCCCACACCGCTTTGGCCGGCGTGGCGGGCGGCCTTATCGCGGGAATCAACCCTGTGCTGGGAGCGACCATCGCCTGCCTGGGAGCCGCCGGGGCCATCGAGGTGATCCGGCGTCGGTTCGAAGGGCACGCAGAGCTTGCCATCGCCATCGTCATGTCGTGCGGCATCGGGCTGGCCGGCGTGCTTTCCGGATTCGTCCCGAACGCCGCCAGCTTTTCCAGCTTCCTGTTCGGCAGCATCGTCACCGTCAACGACGACGACCTGCTTGCCGTGGCGGCCGTAGGCGCAACGGTGCTTTTGCTGTGCGCGCTCATGCGCAAGGAGCTGTTTTTGGTCACGCTTGACGAACGAGCTGCACGCCTTGCGGGCGTGCGCACCAAAACCGTGAACGCGGCCTTCATCCTGATCACCGCGCTTTGCGTATCCGTTGCGGCCCGCACCGTCGGAGCGCTCATCGTTTCGTCGATGATGGTGGTGCCCGTTGCCTGCGCCCTGCAGATAGCCCGCAGCTGGAAGCAGATCGTCATCCTGTCGTGCGGGATCGGCGTGACCATAACCGCCATCGGCTTGACGGTCTCCTACGAGCTCGGGCTCAAGCCCGGCGGAACCATCGTGCTCATAGGCATCGGCGCCCTTGCGCTCGTGCTCGTTGCAAAGCACCTCCGCATGCGTCTCCGCTCGACGACGCGCCGTTCAACCCGCTGACGCGCGCACTGCAACGTCACCGCCGCAGCAAAAAAGACGACCCGCCCGGCCAACGGCACCGGTGCGGGTCGTCCAACGAAAAGCGATAGGACCTATTTCCCCGATCCGCCCACGTCGTCCAAGCGCGCCTCCAAAGGCAGCGGCTCCTCGAAGGCGCCGCCCGCCCCCTGACCGCCCTTCGATTCGTCGTCGCCCCACGGCAGGATCATGTTCAGCGCAATGCCCACGACCGAGCCCACGGCCAAGCCGGACAGCGAGATGGTCACGTCGCCCACGGGAACCACGATCGCGCCCGCAGCGCTGTAGGCGATTCCCAGCGACAGCACCAGGATGAGCGCCGTGATCAAAACGTTGCGGCTCTTCATGAAGTCCACGTGATTCTCCACCAGGTTGCGAATACCCACTGCGGAAATCATGCCGTACAGCACCAGCGACACGCCGCCGATAACGCACGCCGGCATCGCAGCGATGACCGCCGCGAACTTCGGGCAGAACGAAAACGCGATGGCGAAGCAAGCGGCTATGCGAACAACGCGCGGATCGAACACCCGCGTCAGCGCCAGCACGCCCGTGTTCTCGCCGTACGTCGTATTGGCCGGAGCCCCGAACAGCGATGCCAGAATAGTGGCCAAGCCGTCGCCCAGAAGCGTGCGGTGCAGCCCGGGGTTGGCAATGTAGTTGCGATTGCACGTGGAGCTGATAGCCGACACGTCGCCGATATGCTCGATCATCGTAGCGAACGCGAGCGGCATGATGGTGATGATGGCGGTAATGGCCAAGCCGGTGTCGAAACCAGGGCCGAACAGCGAGAACACCGTGTTGTCCCACAGCACCGGCAAGCCGATCCAGGAAGCCTCGACAACGCCGGAGAAATCAACCTCTCCCGCAAACGACGCCACCAGATACGATCCCACCACGCCCAGCAAAATGGGGATGATCTTCACCATGCCGCGACCCCAGATGTTCGCCACCACGATGATGGCGATGGCAACCAGCGCGATAGGCCAGTTCGTCGACGCATTGCCGATGGCAGAGCTCGCCAGGATCAGGCCAATGGAAATCACGATGGGGCCGGTCACCACCGGCGGGAAGAAGCGCATGACGCGCGTCGGCCCGAACACGCGGAACAGCGCCGACAGCACCAGGTACAAAAGGCCCGCGCAGGCAACGCCCAAGCAGGCATACGGTAGAAGGTCGGCCTCGCCGTTCGGCGCGATGGCCGCATAGCCGGCGATGAACGCGAACGACGATCCGAGAAACGCCGGAACCTTCCCCTTGGACAGCAGGTGGAACAGCAGCGTCCCCACGCCCGCGAACAAAAGAGTCGCCGAAACCGAAAGCCCGGTCAGCGTGGGAACCAGGATAGTGGCCCCGAACATGGCGAACATATGCTGCAAGCCGAACACCGCCATCTTGGGCGCGCCCAGCGAACGAGCATCGTACACGGCATCCGGACTGTCTTGCGCCCCCATGGTGGGCACGGCGTTTTTGTCGCTCACGTGTCAAACCCCTGTCTGTCGAATCCCTCCGCTAGCCTGCCCGGAACCGGACGCGGCACAAATCCTGCCTATTGTGCCACAACAGAGAGCCCCGTGCGCGCTCAATGCCGCCGAGTTGCAGGACCCTTCTTCCGAGAGCCCTTGCCTCGACGCCCGTCATCGGGCTTCGCCTTCCTGCTCGGATGATCCCGCTTCTCGCCCTTATCGGGCCTTATCAAGCACGTCGGGCCGTACCCGATCAGGTCCATCCTCCCCGCGCGGCGCAAGGCTTCAAGCACCAATGCGTGGTTCTTCGGATCACGATACTGAATGAGCGCTCGCTGCAGAGCCTTCTCGTGCGGCTGCTTCGGCACGTACACGGGCTGCATCGTGCGCGGATCCACGCCCGTGAAGTACATGGCGGTCGACATGGTGGAAGGCGTCGGGTAGAAGTCCTGGACTTGCTCGGGCATGTAGCCCAGATCCCGACAGTACTCGGCCAGCTCGATAGCCTCGTCCAGCGTCGATCCCGGATGCGACGACATAAGGTACGGCACCGCGAACTGCTTGAGCCCCAGCTGCCGATTGACCTGGTTGAACTTCTCCAGGAACCGATCGTACACAGCGCGTCGAGGCTTACCCATCACCGAAAGCACTGCGTCCGACACGTGCTCCGGGGCTACGCGCAGCTGCCCGCTTACATGATGCGCGCACAGCTCCCGCACGAAGTCGTCGCCGTGTTCCCTGTCCGCCAGCACGTAATCGAAGCGAATGCCCGAGCGCACGAACACCTTCTTCACGCCGGGCAGCTTGCGCAACGTGCGCAGCAGCTCCAAGTAATCCTCGTGATCAGCCTCGAGCTGACGGCAAGGATCGGGAAACAGACACCGCTTCCCCAGGCAGGCCCCGTGCTTCATCTGCTTGGCGCAGGCCGGCGCGCGGAAGTTCGCCGTCGGGCCGCCCACGTCGTGAATGTACCCCTTGAAGTCAGGATCCTGCACGATAAGCTCGGCCTCCGCCACAAGCGACTCATGGCTGCGAGCCTGCACGATGCGCCCCTGATGAAACGTCAGCGCGCAAAACGAGCATTCGCCGAAGCACCCGCGGTTGCTGGTCAGGCTGAATTTCACTTCCTTGATAGCCGGGACGCCGCCGGCGCTCTCGTACATCGGGTGGTACGTGCGCGCGAACGGAAGCCGCGACACCGCGTCCAGCTCCGCCTGGGTCAAGGGGGCGGCAGGCGGGTTCTGCACCACGAACTCGTGATCGGAATACGGCTCTACCAGACGCATGCCCGTGAACGGGTCGCTGTTTCGGTACTGCACGGCAAAGCTGCGCGCGTAATTCAGCTTGTCGGCCTGCAAATCATCGAAAGACGGCAACATCTCGGCATCGTACACATGGTCCAAGGAACGCGCACGATACGCGGTGCCGTCGATGAACGTAAGGTCCTCGATGGAAAGGCCCGCCGCCAAAGCGTCGGCTATCTCCACCACCGAATGCTCCCCCATGCCGTACGACACCAGGTCGGCGCCGGAATCAAGGAGTATCGACCGCTTGAGCTTGTCCGACCAGTAATCGTAATGCGCCATCCGCCGCAGGCTCGCTTCGATTCCGCCAAGCACGATGGGAGCCTTCTTGTACGTTCGCCGTATCAGGTTGCTGTAGACCACCGCCGCATGGTTCGGACGCTTCCCCGCTTCGCCTCCCGGCGAGTACGCATCGGTGCGGCGGCGCTTCTTCGCAACCGTGTAGTGGTTCACCATGGAATCCATGTTACCCGCCGAGACGAAAAACGCCAATCGCGGCTCCCCGAACACGGCGATGCTGTCCGGATCGTTCCAGTCGGGCTGCGCGATAACGCCCACCTTGTACCCGTGCGCCTCGAGCAAACGCGTGATGATGGCCGTCCCAAACGAAGGGTGGTCCACGTACGCGTCGCCCGACACGTACACGAAATCAACCTGGTCCCAGCCTCGCTGCTCCATATCAACCCGGCTGACCGGTAAAAATCGCTCCCCCACGCCTGCGCCTCCGTCTTCCTTGCCGTCGCAACGCAAACAGCCCGCCGAAGCGCTCGGCTTCAACGGGCTGCACTTACCGTTCCATACTACCAGGTTTGTCGGTTCTACCGAGGCGGTTGCTGGCCTGCGGCCCTTGCTTGCGCCGCCTCGATCTCGAACGGCATCGGATCATCTTGGCCGCGCCATGCTGGAACCTCGAACTGACGCGTCCAGTACCCCAGCGCGCGCGAAACCATAGCCAAAACGAACACGCTCAGCATCATGGACAGCACGCCGCATGCCACGGCCAGCACCACGATCAGCGCCAAAAGCCCGGGGAGCGCCGCGAACAGAACCGCGGGGCTGTCCGTATGAACCACCGGAATGCCCGCAACCAAGCCAATCGCCAGGCCCGCCAGCATGATGCCTATCGTAACCACCGATATGACGAACCCCGCAACCACCCATAGCAGCAACGCCATGCCCAAGATGCGAGCCAAGCCGCCGAAATCATGGCGTATCATGGCCCAGATCTTGCCGAACTGCAAGCCTGGAGCCAGTCGGCCGTAAATGCTCATACGCATGATGCCCACCGCCGCGAACACCACGGCGAACAACGTTCCGGCGAAAACGACCACCGAGAACAGCAACGAGAACAGCCCGAAAAACGCAAGCGTCCCGCCGTATCCGTAGCCGTAACCCGACCAGTTCGCGCCAATGCCCGTGACCATAGCCCAAACAAACTCCAGCACCCAGGGAATAAGCATGCACACCAAGCCTATGACCAGCGCAAAAAATCCGCGGCTGTACAGCTTGCCGTCTTCGTTGCCGAATATGCGAGCAGGCATGGGCGCATGCACGTTCCAAGCAACATCGCGCGCCCATCCGAACAAGTATCCGAAAACGACAATCCACCCGAACACGGGGATCAGTCCAACCAGCGACAACACCGCAAGCTTGCCGAACCAACCCGGCGAGTTCTTGATATCGTTCCAGGCGGCGCTAAAATAACCTGTCTGCATAGCGAGCCTCTTCTTCTCTTGCTTTCGTTTTTCCCACCATACACGCGCGGGATTGCTGCGCAATAATTCGTTGCCATTCCGTCAGCGGCAAAGAGCGTAAAAGAGCCCGCTGCAGTGCAGCGGGCTCTGTGCAAAGTTCGTTGAACCAGCGAGTTACTTCAGGGTAACAGCAGCGCCGGCTTCCTCGAGCTTGGCCTTGATCTCCTCGGCCTTCTCCTTGTTGACGCCCTCCTGGACAGCCTTCGGAGCGCCCTCGACGACCTCCTTGGCCTCCTTCAGGCCCAGACCGGTGATCTCGCGGACAACCTTGATGACAGCGATCTTGTTGTCGCCGAAGCCCTCGAGGACAACGTCGAAGTCGGTCTTCTCCTCAGCGGCAGCGCCACCGTCGGCAGCCGGAGCGGCAGCCACGGCCACGGGAGCAGCGGCGGACACGCCGAAGGTCTCCTCGATGTCCTTAACCAGCTCGGAAGCCTCGAGCAGCGACATTTCCTTCAGGGCCTCGATGATCTCTTCACGAGTAACAGCCATGTTAGTTTCCTTTCAAAACGGCCGGAGGTTCCGGCCTCTTCTGTTTCATACCATCAGGCGGCATTTCCTATGCCGCCAACGCTGCATTTACGCAGCTTCCTTCTGATCGGCCACAGCCTTCGTGACCTGGGCAAGACCGCTGGGCACGCCGTTGAGGGCAACAGCAAGACCGCGGGCAACACCGGAAATAGCACCGGCGATCTGAGCGATGAGCTCTTCGCGGGACGGCAGAGAAGCAATAGCTTCCACCTCGGCAGCCGAAACAGCTGCGCCTTCCATCAAGCCGCCTTTGATCTCAAGGTTCTTGTTGGTCTTGGCGAAGTTCTTGACGGCCTTAGCAGCGGCAGCCACGTCCTCACCAGCGAACACGAACGCGCTCGGACCTTCCAGCATGTCCTCCAGCGTGGGCAGCTCGGCCTCGGCCAGGGCGATGTGCATCAGGGTGTTCTTGTACACCTTCAGGCTCGCGCCAGCTTCACGGATCTCCGAGCGCAGGGCCTGGATCTCCTTCACGCTCAGGCCGCAGTAATCCACGACCCACACAGCGGAAACGCCGTTCAGATCTTCCTTGATCTTGACCAGCGTCTCTTGGTTCTTTACGTTGGGCATTGGTACACCTCCTTTTCCTCAAACTCGGGTTCCGCCCCTTGCGGGTGGGATCGTCGCTTGAAGAAAAGAAACGACCCCTGCCGTCCAAAGACAACAGGGGCCGTCAAAGCGCGAAACTTATCAGAACCACCTCGGCGGGCCGCGTCTCTTCGCGATTAAACCTTTCGGTGCCTGCTGTCTTGGGCAGCGGAACTGCATCCATTAATGCCGCTTCGAAGAAGCAGCCCTTATATTTTGACAGGCTTTTTCAGAATGTCAAGAAAAAAGTGCGGGGCCTCCCATTTTTTCGGAAAGCCCCGCACCTGTCGCTTCATGCAAGCGAACTACGCCGCATTCCCTTGAGCATCGCCCGTCGCCTGAGCCTTCTCGGCGGTCTTTTCCGCCGCATCGCTCGAAGACTTGACGCTGCCGGAGCCGCCGATGATCTCCTGTGCAGGATTCGTCGGTTCGGCCTCCACGTAGGTGAACTCGATCGTGTCGCCTTCCTTGTACCCGACGATCTCGATCAGCCCGGGCAACGCGAAGTCATAGATGCCGGAACCCTCGGCAAGCTTCACGTAGAAGTGGGAGTTGCCTTCCACGACCGCCTGGGCAATGTGAGAGATCGTGCCCTTCGCCTCGAGCGCGCCCGTATCCACGTCGTCATCGGAAAGAACGCCGTTCGTTGCCAACAGAGCCTGGTATGCCTTCTGGCATTCGGCAACCGTGTTGCCCACGGCCACGTTCTGGTAGCGCTGGATGTCCAACATGGCGAACTGCTTCACCAAGCCGGCATCGTCCTTCAATGCCATGAAGTACGTCGGCTGTCCTGAGACGTTGATCAGAAGCGGGAACGTCGCACGGTAGCGCAAGTTCTGAACCTGACCCTCTGCGGACTGCATAGCCGATTCTTCCGTCGCGCCCGAAACCGAGTAGAAATGCGATTCGGCCGTACGCTGGTTGATCAGCACGAAGCCCACGATGGAGTTGTCCGCCGTGGCCGAGGTCACGCCCGTGTACACCCACACGTCATCGTCTTTGGCAATGTAGTTGTAACCCAGGTTGCCATCGGTTCCCGGCGTGGTCTGCACCACGTTGCGCTGACCCAGAACGGAGTTCAGCCAGCCGTCCTTGTACTTGCCCGACCAGTTGTACTGCTCAAGCAGAAGATCGGTCGGATACGCATGGTCGACCCACTGCGGAACGTCCTGGATGGCCAGATCCTGCGTCTCGCCCGTGGTGGCGTCAACCATGACCACGCGCTGGATGGTGGTGCCGCCGAACAGCCCGATGGTGCGGGTCTGCACCGGGCAGATCCACCACGGATGCCCCTCGTCGTCGATCTCGAAGGACTTCTGATCGAACATGTAGAAGGGGTAGCTCAACTGCACGTGGCGATCGATGTTGCGCGCAAGCGGCTCGGACTCGGAATAGTAGATGGGGCTATCGCCAAGCTTGACGATCTCGGCATCCTGCGTCGTCATGTTCACCAAGGCGTAAGCCGGAATGCCGCCATCGCGGTTCGTGAACCACTTGAACAGGTCCGCGTAACCAAGCGGGCTCACGCGAACGGGCGCGCTCTGGTAATTGATCTGGCTGTACAGAGGCGAGATCTCGAACTGGCTCACGAACTCGGGAATGGAACCCATCTCGCGGTTGCCCAGCAGGATGGCCGAGCTGCGGTCGATAACGGGAATCTCCGAGTAATTGACCTCTTTGATGTCCTGCGCGAAGTTGTCTTCGGTCGTCTGCAGCACGTTCGCGTACTTCGCGGCGTTGCCCGGGAAGATGGACAGCGACGCCACCGCTCCCACAACGCCCAGCAGCGCAACCAGAATCGGCAGGTACGACGCCCACTTGAACGCCTTCGCCTTGCCAGGGCTCGGATCCACCTTGCTCGTGCCCGTCTCATAGCTGCGCGACTTGCCCCAGAACAGCAGGAACAACGGCAGCAGGATGAACATGGCCACGAACATCCACGTGTCCGTGCTGTGGATGTTGATGGGCGGATGGAACCACCAATACGCGCACAAGCCCACGATGACGATGAGGATGGCAGCCCCGATAAGAGCCTTCTTTCCCCAAGCAGCCACCTGGTCGGCGAACGGGATCTCCACGTTCACGTGCGGCGGCTTTCCACCGCCGCCATTGCCCGAACCCGCAGCGGAATCGCTTGCGCGCCCACCGCGTCCGGCGTTGTCTCCGTCGTTGTTGAACGGCGAGCCGGTGCCCGAACCGCCGAAACCTCCGTCGACGTCCACGCCCGACTGTTTAAGCGCTTCGAGCAGCGCTTCAAATCCGGATGTCTGTTTCACGGCATCCCTTTCAGTCTTTCCCCGATACTAAATGCTTAACTATACACCAAGGCGCTCGATCGAATGCGACGATCAAGCGCCCTCGTTACCTTCTTCTTACAAAAGATTCCGAAGCACGAACTGAAGAATGCCTCCGTGCTCGTAATAGCGCCCCTCGGTCGGCGTATCCACCCGCACGATCGCCTGGAACTCCACTGCCGTTCCGTCTTCGCGCTCGGCCCGCACGCCCACCACGCTCGGCTCGGGCAGCCCTGCCGAAAAATCGATCGGAGCTATCGTGTACCGCTCCGATCCGTCCAGACCCAAGCTCTCGGCGTTCTCTCCGTCCAGGAACTGCAACGGCAAAATGCCCATGCCGATCAAATTGCTGCGATGGATGCGCTCGAAGCTCTCGGCGAACGCAGCCCGAATGCCCAGCAGCATGGGGCCCTTGGCCGCCCAGTCGCGGCTCGAGCCGCTGCCGTACATCTTGCCCGCCACCACGACCAACGGCACGCCGGCATCCCCGTACTTCATCGCAGCATCGAACAGCGGGCGAATCTGCCCGTCCGTGAAATCGCGCGTCCAGCCGCCCTTCTTGCCCTCGGCCAAAAGGTTCTGCAGCTTCACGTTGGCGAAGGTGCCGCGCATCATCACTTCGTGATTGCCGCGGCGTGCGCCGTACGTGTTGAAGTCAGCCGGCGCCACCCCGCGCTCCTCAAGATAGCGAGCAGCCGGAGAGTCCGCCGCAATGGATCCGGCCGGAGAGATGTGGTCCGTCGTGATGAAATCGCCCAAGCGGCCCAGCACGCGCGCTCCCTCGATGGCCTCGGGCGCCGAAGGCTCGCGCTCCATGCCGTCGAAGTACGGGGCGCGACGCACGTACGTCGACGCATCGTCCCATGCGAAGGTGTCGCTCGGTTCTTTCCCGAGCGCCTGCCAGGCAGCATCGCCGTCGTAGAGCCCGCGCGTGCCCGCCTCGTACAGCTCGCGGGTAACGCACCTCTCCACCAAAGCGTCGATCTCTTCCTCGGTCGGCCAGATGTCGGCCAGCAGCACCGGCGTGCCGTCCGGGCGCGTGCCCAGCGCATCGTGCTCCAGGTCGACGTCCATCGTGCCCGCAAGCGCGTACGCGATGACCTCAGCCGGAGCAGCCAGGTAGTTCTGGGATACATCGGGCGAGATGCGTCCTTCGAAGTTGCGGTTGCCCGACAAAACGCTCGCCAGTTCCACGTCGTCAGCCACGTCGTGCAGCGCATCCAAAATAGGACCGGAGTTCCCGATGCAGCTCATGCATCCGAAGCCGCACGTGTAGAATCCCAAGCTACGCAAACCGTCCAACAGCTCCGCGCGCTCCAGCAAAAGCTCGGTGGCCTTGCTGCCCGGCGCCAAAATGCACTTGACCCACGGCTTCGGCGAAAGCCCCGCCTCCGCCGCCTTGGCAGCAAGCAGGCCCGCTGCCAGCATCATGCGAGGGTCGGTGGCGGTCGTGCAGCTGGTCACCGCTGCAATGGCAAGCGCGCCATGCGTGATGTCGAAAGCCTGGCCCCGTACATCCACCTGGACGGTCTGGCGCAGATCCAGGCCCCGATCGGCGCACACCGCACGGAAACGCTCCTGCACGCCGGACAGGGAAATCCTGTCGTGCGGACGCGACGGCCCCGCCAGCGACCGCTCGACCTCGCTCAAATCAAGTTCGATAACCTCGGCATAAGCACGCTCTTGAGCGGCGGGGTCGTTCCAAAAACCCTGCGCCTTCGCGTACGCTTCCACCAGTGCAACCTGCTCGTCGGAGCGTCCCGTCAGGCGCAGGTACGCCAACGTCTGCTCGTCAACCGGGAACAAGGTGCACGTGCTGCCGTACTCCGGCGTCATGTTGGAGATGCACGTACGCTGCGTGGCGTTCAAGCTGTCCAAGCCCGGGCCGAAGCATTCCACGAAGCACCCGACCACGCCCTTCGCCCGCAGCATCTGAGCGAACGTCAGCGCCACGTCCATGGCGGCAACGCCCTCGGACAACCGGCCCGTCAGCTTCACGCCCACCACGCGCGGCACGAGCGTGGTGATCGGCTGGCCGAGCGCCGCAGCCTCGGCTTCGATGCCGCCGACGCCCCAGCCCAGCACGCCGATGCCGTTGGCCGTCGGCGTATGGCTGTCGGTGCCCACCAGCGTGTCGAAGTAAGCTACCGGAGCTTCTCCTTCGGCAACCGCAACGCCCGCCGCATCCGACGTCATGACCACGCGCGCGAACTGCTCGATGTTCAGCTGATGGCAAATGCCCGCTCCCGGCGGCACGATGCGCACGTTGTCGAACGACTCCTGAGCCCACTTCAGGAAGTCGTAGCGCTCGCGGTTGCGCTCGAACTCCAACTCCATGTTGCGCTCAAGGGCGCCCGCGCAGCCAGCTTCGTCGGCTATCACGGAATGGTCGATCACCAAATCGCACGGGATCTGCGGATTGATCTTAGCGGGATCTCCGCCCAACTGCGCGCACGCTTCGCGCATCACGGCGAAATCAACGAACACGGGCACGCCCGTGAAGTCCTGGAACAGCACGCGCGCCGGGCAGAATTCAACCTCGCTGCCCACCTCGCCCGCATTTCCCGCAGCAACAATACGTCCCGCCAGCTTCTCCGCCGCCTCAGAGTCCTCGGCGTTGCGCAGAACGTTCTCGAGCAAAACCGTCAGCGCGTACGGAAGGCGCTCGGAACCAGGAACCCCCGCAACGGGATAGTACGTGTACGCCGCGCCGTTCACCTCAAGCGTAGCGGCAAACCGATCGTTCTTGACCGTCATCGACGACCTCCTCCTCTAATCCATCTGCTCAAGCGCTTCTTCAAGCGCAGCAGTAAACTCAGAACAACGTGCAGCCCGCTCGCTCGACCTTGTAGCCTTGCGAATGTCGGCGGTCAGGTACTTACCGTCGGCATACACGGCGCGCACCGCGCGACGGATGCGCTCGGCCGCCTCGCGCTCGCCCACATGATCAAGCATCATAGCGGCAGACAGGATCTGCGCTGTCGGGTTCGCCTTGTCCTGCCCCGCGATGTCGGGAGCGCTGCCGTGCACGGCTTCGAACACTGCATAGCGCTTGCCGATGTTCGCCCCAGGGGCAATGCCCAAGCCGCCCACCAAACCAGCAGCCAAATCGCTTGCTATGTCACCGTACAGGTTGGGGAACACCACCACATCGAATTGGGAGGGGTCCACCACCATGTTCATGCAGAACGCATCCACTATGCGATCGTCGAACCCTATCGACGCCGCGCGCTCTTCGGCAACCTCCCGCGCGACGCGCAGGAACAAGCCGTCCGAGTGCTTCATGATATTGGCTTTGTGAACGGCGGTGACCTTCGTGCGCCCATGTTTGGCCGCATAGTCGAAAGCGTACTCCACAATGTCGCGCGTCGCCGTCACCGAAATAGGCTTCACGGAAATGCCCGAATCCGGGCGAATCGCTCCCACACCCGTTTCTTCGCAGAAGCGTATGAGATCGCGTGCAGCTTGCGAACCTTCCTCGAACTCGATGCCAGCGTACAGGTCTTCCGAGTTCTCGCGCACGATCACCATGTCCACGTCATCGTAGCGACCGCCCGCCCCGGGAAGCGACAACACGGGACGCAAACAGACGTACAGTCCGAGCGCCCTTCGCAGGGCGACGTTAACGCTGCGAAAGCCCGTGCCCACAGGCGTGGTAATGGGTCCTTTGATGGCCACGCCGTTTCGCTTGACCGCTTCTATCGTCGAGTCGGGCAAAGGCGTGCCGCAATGCTCCATCGTATGCGCGCCTGCTTCGGCGACCTCCCACGCGATGGCGGCACCGCTCGCTTCAACCACGCGCTGCATTGCAGCCGAGGTTTCCAAGCCTATACCGTCGCCGGGAATCAACGTCACGGTACGCTTTGCCATGCCTCCTCCTTCTTGCCCCTTGCTGGCTCAGCTCTATCTGCCAAAAGAATAGGCGCCCGATTGGCGCAGAACGAAAGCGGGCCTTAGGCCCGCCTGGTATCGAGAATACGCTACTTCGATTGCACGTTGTCGAGGATTTGCTGCGCGCGGCGCTTGAGCGCGCCCTTGCCGTTCGAGGCGTCGAAAGCCATGCGCGAAGCAAGTTCGTCCTTCACCTGAGAAGACAGCTTGCCCGACGAAAAGTCAACCACGGCAACCAGCATGTCCTGGAATTCGAAATCCCCGTGATAGCAGTGAATTGCCTCGTCGATAAGCGGCCATATACGCTCGGAGCGATTCTCCGTTGTAGCCCCCAGCTTGCACAAGAAGCGCATAGCCGCAAGGCGAACAGGGCCGCTCTCCTCATCGAACAGAGCCGTCTCAGCGCCCGGAACCGCCTTGTCGCAAGTGCGGGAGTCATGATCGACCATGCCAGCCAGCACGTCAAGACACTCCCAGCGCGTCTGGGCTTCCGGTCGGTTAAGCGCGTCGATAAACGCATCGCCGTACGGAACGAACAGATCGGCGTGGTCTTTCGAAAGGAAGGCAAGCGCAGCCGCAGCATTTTGACGGCCCCGACGAGACGGGCCCGAAAGCGCGTTTACCAGCTGGATGAATTGACGTTCGTTGCCAAGTGCTTCTTCTGCGATGGTTTTTGTCCCCTGCGTCTTTTCGCTCACCAGACCACTCCTCTGCCCTCATGTGGGAAAATGCAGCTACTAGTATTCGCTTTCATTATACCCTTCGCCCCGATCCCTCTTTGGATCCGGCGCAGAATCAACACGACGCCCCGGCGGACGGCCCCGCGCAGCTCTCGCGCGCGTCCCCCCAAGCGCAGAAAGGGCCCCGGAACCTGTTACGGCTCCGGGGCCCCTCCCCGCGATCGGCGGCAAACGCCGAGCGCCCTGCGCGAGCGCGACGTCCTATCCTCCCACAGCCTTGCGCTGCAGTACTTTCGGCGATGGCGGTCTTAACTTCCGGGTTCGGAATGGGACCGGGTGATC